>JBOGAI010000001.1:0-2277 GCA_051655665.1 Erysipelotrichaceae bacterium
TTCGGTAGGGCTAAGATTTCCATTTCCAAGTCATGGGTATTCAATAAGGCATTTGCGAAAGCGGTCGATTCATCCTGATCGACACGGTGGGTACGATAGGCCAGTTGCAGCGCTTCAAGGTATTGTGCTCGTAATTGTGTGGTTTGATTGGATTCTTGAACGGTTTCAAATAACGCGTTGACATGGTCGAGAATGCGGTTGTTCATAGAGACACCACCTTTCTATCTCTATCATACAAAAGCCATTGGAATTGTAAAGTGGGATGAAAAGGTCTTTTAATATGGAAGAAAATACAGTATAATAACAATGCACTTGCACTCGTGGCGCAATGGATAGCGCATTTGATTCCGATTCAAAAGGCTGGGGGTTCGAGTCCCTTCGAGTGCGCCATTGTCAATCCAACTGGGAAACCAGTTTTTTTTATTTTAGAGAAAGAATGACGAATTATATGTGAAAATATTGAATAAATGTGGTAAAGTGTGTAGTGGCATCGAAGGCATGAGGTAGTATGGGGAGTGTGCGTTTCGAACAAGGAACACCCATCAAATTGCGTAATATGTTTCGAATGCCTTTTTATACAAAACAGGTATAATGGGAAAGGTTGGAGGGCACGTGTATGACCACATTACAAAGTATTTATGAACAATTGTTGAAAGCTTCCTTGCAGGAGCATTCGGAAGCAGAAGTGGAACGCATTTTAGAAGAAAATCGCCAATTTGATCAATTGGATTGTTTGTTGCACCCGGAGAATTATGCGCCGGTATGGGTGGAAAACACCTGCAATTGCACGGAAAAAACATGTACCAAACGTTGCTTGTTTAATGCGATTCAAATCGAAGACGGAGTCGTGAGCATCGATCCTGAAAAATGTGTCGGCTGCGAAGCGTGTATTGGGGATTGTGATGCGAAGATTTTATCCACAAGCAAAGACTTGATTGCGATGTCATTGGCCATTCAAAAGCATCAAGGCCCCATCTATGCGATGGTCGCGCCCGCCATTGAAGGACAATTTGGGGAGGGCGTAACAACCGGGAACATCCGCGCGGCCTTGAAAGATTTGGGATTTAGCGGATTAGTGGAAGTGGCTTTGTTCGCGGATATTTTAACGTTGAAGGAAGCCATGGAGTTTGACCACAAAATTGTCCATGAACACGACTATCAATTGACCAGTTGTTGCTGTCCGATGTGGATTGCGATGTTGCGTAAACACTACGAACAGCTCATGCCTCACGTTCCAGCAGCGGTATCCCCGATGGTTGCGGCAGGACGGACCATCAAAGCCTTGTATCCGGGAGCTTTGACGGTATTCATCGGTCCATGCATTGCGAAAAAAGCCGAAGCCAAAGAAAAAGACTTGGTCGGAGCCGTTGACTATGTATTAACCTTCCAAGAACTTGCGGACTTGTTTGAGGCCGCCGCAATCAATCCAGCAAACTATGATAGCGATGAGAAGGAACATGCTTCCAAGGCGGGAATCAAATATGCGCATACCGGTGGGGTGAGTGAAGCCGTTGTGAAGACGGTTCATAAAATCAATCCTCATCGAAGCATCGAAATCAAAACCCAAGTTGCCGAAGGAGTTCCAGCTTGCAAAGCCTTAATCGAACAAATCGTTTCGGGAGACATCAATGCCAACTTCTACGAAGGTATGGGTTGTGTCGGAGGTTGCGTAGGGGGACCAAAGATTCGCATCCCAAAAGAAGCGGGACGAGAACAAGTGGAAGCATATGCCAAACGTGTTGCGCATGAAACGCCAATTGAAAATCCATATGTCATTGAACTGTGCAACCGACTTGGGCTTGAGAATGTCGAGGATTTGTTGGAACGCAGTGACATCTTTACTCGAACCTTATAAGAAACGCTCTTTGAGCGTTTTTTTAATTCTCTACTTTTCAAAAGGTCTTCATTTTGGTATAATCATGGTACGCACAAGTGGTGGAATGGCAGACACACTATCTTGAGGGGGTAGCGGATGTACGTCCGTACGGGTTCAAGTCCCGTCTTGTGCACCATTTATTGAACAATCAAAACCAACGTTTCCTACGGGAATGTTGGTTTTTTTTCGCAAGAAGAAGCAAATGAGAGGAGCGGTACGTTTGATCATGCAAAAGACTACTACACCTCGTTAATATGTGAAAATATGGTAATAAAATTAAATTGTAAATATTCCGCTATGCTTTCAGGTATTTTATATATAATTGTGGACAATGCGCAGATTTATGGATAGAAAGCGGTTTCGCAAAAGCAAGATTTGCAATATGAGAAACAACTTAGACA
>JBOGAI010000002.1:0-9744 GCA_051655665.1 Erysipelotrichaceae bacterium
CAGGGCCCTGAAACAAGATTTGTTCTTCAATGCGGGTTCCATCTTCTAGCACTTGGCTTTCCAATAAACTTCCGGTTTGATATGCGTTTAGGTTTTGTACCACTCCTTGACTGACAAGCAGCAAGGAGATCAACATGGACAAAGGCAATAACACATACAACAAGATGCGAACAAAATCACTCCAAAAATTGCCAATGGTTTCTTGTGTGGCTCTGACAAAGCCACGCAACAATGCAAACAAGACGCTGATGCCCACCCCTGCGGAGATGAAGTTTTGCACGGTCAAACCCAACATTTGGGAAAGGTAACTCAGCTGTGCTTCCCCCGCATAGGATTGCCAGTTGGTATTGGTGATGTAGCTGATAGCCGTATTGGCTGCCAAATCCCATGACATCGAGGCAACGTGTTGTGGATTAAGCGGCAATGCCCCTTGCACCATCAACAAGATCCACAAAACCAAAAAACTTACCAACGAGACCCATCCAATGGCCATCGCATATTGTTTCCAATTCATCTCTGAAGAGGCATCGACCCCAATCATGCGGTACATCCCTGTTTCAATGGGACGCATCCAGCGCGTTACGACATTTCCTTCCGGCAGCATGACACTTCCGATATAGGCCCCAAGGGGAATAGCCAACACAATGGTAATGAGTATATATAACGTATATTGCAGTATTGAATTTTCCATGATTTGACTCCATCTCTATGCTTTTTTAGATAGGAATACTGTACCACTCTATATATAAAAACAGTATTAAGGTTTCACACTTACACATTAAAATCACATTAAAATGCTTTTCCCATCCACCACAAAAAAAACGAAGGATCACCTCCTCCGCGTTTTGGTCTATAACCAGGAATGAAATGCTTTGATGAAGAGCCACTTCACGCCTTGTGTGAAAACAAGGTAGCAAAGCAAGATTGCTCCCACAAAGGGCAAGTAGTGAAGGGGGTAGGCTACAAAGCCAACCGCCGCTCCTAGCATGGTAAAAGGCAAGACGATTCCCACCCCCATTATCAAGGTACTTAAAAGCAGCACCGGTGTCGAGGCGCGGCTTTGCACAAAGGGAATCTTTTTGGTACGAATCATATGAATAATCAAGGTTTGCGACAAGAGTCCTTCCACAAACCATCCGGTTTGAAAGAGGGCTTGATGCGCTACTCCGTTGGCCTGAAAAAGAAACCACAACACAGCAAAGGTCACCAAATCAAACAAGGTGCTCACTGGTCCCATCACCACCATAAAGCGCCCTATGTCATCAGCCTTCCACTTTTTTGGTTGTTGGAGATACTCCGCATCCATCCGATCCCATGGAATACTGATTTGCGAGAGGTCATATAAGAGATTTTGCAAGAGGAATTGAATGGGCAGCATCGGTAAAAAGGGTAAGACCACGCTGGCTACCAGCACACTTAGGGCATTGCCAAAATTCGAACTGACGCTCATTTTAATGTACTTCATGATGTTTCCAAACACCCTTCTGCCTTCAAGCACTCCGCTTTGCAAAACGCGCAAATCCTTCTCCAACAAGATGATGTCGGCTGCTTCTTTCGCCACGTCCACCGCTGTATCGACACTAATGCCAACGTCCGCTTGTTGAAGGGCGGCAGCATCGTTGATGCCATCCCCCATAAAGCCTACAACGTGTCCACTTTGTTGAAGCAACGCGATGATTCGTGACTTTTGAAGAGGCGAGAGTTTTGCACACACTTGAATATTTGGAAGTTGCTTCGCAAGATGATCGTCGTCAAGGGCCTCAATTTGGGGACCCAATAACACGTTTTCGACCTCAATGCCGACGTCTTTGCAAATCTTTTGGGTTACGATTTCATTGTCCCCGGTCAAGATTTTGACTTTGATCCCTTGACTGCGCAACCCCGCTAAGGCTTCCTTGGCACTCTCCTTGGCCGGATCCAAAAAGCCGATGCAGCCCAAAAATACCATCGCCATTTCATCTGCGACACTAAAATGATGCTCATCGGGTATTTCATTTTTCTGCGCTATGGCAATGACGCGCATCCCATCTTCATTTAACGCACGCACCATTGAGGTTATTGTGGTTTTTAAATCAGGTGTCAGCTGCATCACGTCACCCTTGTAATCGACAAGCGTACACAAAGCAAGCATTTCTTCCACAGCCCCTTTGGTAATGAGCTGTCGTTTGGAGTCTTGACTTTGTAAGACGACCGACATTCTTCTACGGGTAAAATCAAAAGGAATTTCATCCACTTTTTCAAATTGGTCTACAAGGGGGCGAAAGCCACTTGCCACTCCATGCTCTAACAACGCCAAATCCATCATATTGCGTAGACCCGTTTGAAAGTGAGCATTGAGGTAGGCATGCCGTAGCACGCGCTCGTCTTCTTCGCCATACACATTGAGGTGGCGTTCTACCACAATTTGGTCGAGCGTCAACGTTCCGGTTTTATCGGTACAAAGCAGATCCATCGCCCCCAAATTTTGGATGGCATCCAACCGTTTTACAATGGTTTTGTGTTTGGCCATTTTCATGGCACCTTTGGCCAAGTTTGTTGTGATAATCATGGGTAACATTTCTGGGGTCAAGCCAATGGCCAAGGACAACGAAAAGAAAAAGGCTTCCCCCCAATTTCCTTTGCTCATTCCGTTGAGCAAAAAGACCAAAACTACCATCACCATCATGAAGCGAATTAACAAATGACTCACACGGTTCATCCCCAAAGCAAAACTGGTTTCCTTCTTTGCGGAAAGAACCGTACGCATCATTGCACCCAAATAGGTTTGATTTCCCGTCGCAATCACAATACCGCTTGCACTGCCACTGACAACACTAGTCCCCAACAAACAAACGTTGGCGAGGTCTTCGATGCCTTTATGATCCACATCTTGTAGTGGATTTGCCGTTTTTTCAATGGGCTCCACTTCACCACTCAGGGTGGATTGACTTACAAACAAATCCTTTGCATTGATGAGCCGAATGTCAGCTGGCACCATATCTCCGGCAGCCAAGAAAACCAAGTCACCTGGGTACGACCTCACTCAGTGGGATTTCCTTGGTCCCATGTGGCATCCGACACACTCGAGTCGTGGTGGATATAAACGCTTTTAGCTTCTCTGCTGCCTGGCTGGATTTGCTTTCTTGCGCATACTTTAAAACCGCGCTGATTCCCACCATCACAAGGACGACTGCTACGGTACGAAAATCACGCTGCGAAGACGGACGCAACCAAAAATCCATAATGAAGGACACCAGGGCAAGCAAAAGTAATACCATTGTAAACGGATTGAAAAGGGCTTCTTTCGCTTGCTTGCGTTTTTTATGCTTCATCGTATGGTTGACCACATTCTCCCCATAACGCTTTTGTCTCTCTTGCACGTTTTGAAGGGACAACCCCTTTTCGGTTGTACCATAGTATTCAAACAAGCTTTGCTTGTCCATCATGGATACTTCTTTCACATGTTGACCCAATAGGGTATGGCTTTCGTTTTTCTTTTTCATTTCAATTGCCTCCTTTTGTTTTTGTACGCGTGGGAACATCATCTTACCCCTTCAGCGCACACCACAAAAAGACCTAAAAGAGGGTGGTAAAATGACGCTGTGGATAAAATGGCTTCCCTATTTTTTTGTAGCAACAATGATCGAACTCCACAACGCACCGCCTCCTTTCCTAGATGATTTGAATTCCCCTATACTCTACCACTCTCCGTATAAAAATAGTATTAACCTTTTCAAGATTGACATAAAAATGGAATAAAAAAACGTGATTTCCACGCACTTCAATCCATTGCCCCTCTCGTCTTTGATTTTTGAGTACTCCATTTCTTCAAGGCGATTGAATGGGCCAGCCCCCCCCAAGAACCTATGCGTCCCTGATGGCGTAATGTTTCCTTCATAAAAACCCCCATTTCACTGAAATGGGGGTTTTGATTTACGTCGTTTCGCTGTATTTTGCTACGGCTTCTTTGTAGGGTTTGACGACCAACTCTTGCATGGTGCCACCCATGTTTTTGCGAACCGCCGGTTGGGCTAACAAAAACCCGATGATTTGCATTTTTAAGCGTTCGCCGACCCGCTTTTGTGGGAAGTCATAAAAGCCATGTTTCTTATAGAACTTGTGGTCTTCCCGCATAAGGCCACCAGTGATGTAAATCAAGTCTCGGAAAATTTTAGCTCCCCCAACGCCCAAAAAGTTTTGGGGCAGCTGCAACTTTTGCGTCAATGCATAGTGTGTCTTTACCGCAAGCTTGCGCAAGTCATCCTGGATGGTGAGCGGATTTGTGGACTCATCGCTGGCAACTCCAAGCATAAAGTGTTGGGCTACCTCGCCTCTTCCTTCGATGATGTTGATAAGGTTACGCTCTTTGGTATAAGCGCCGCTTAGTATATACCCCACTGGCATGCCCATCGTGGTCGTGCGATGACCATCGCAAAACTGACGATCAAACGTCAGCTTGAAATCCGAACCAATAAAATGGTTTTCGATGGTCGCGGCATAGACAATGGCATCGGCCACTTGGACTTCTTCGCGCAAAAAACGCTGAAAATCATCTTTGTACACACAGTTGCCATCAGCGGCACAGTGCAAGCAACCCAAACAACCGCCTTGAAAACGATAATCGCGAATGTTTATGACACGACTTGGTGTTGGCAGCATGCGGCGATAGTCCTCAATCATGTTTTTTAGGTTTTCATCTTCCGCTTTGCAGTTTGTCAAAATCAAGACATCATAGTCCCCGGTTTGTGCTGTTGGAGCACTCTTTAATTGATAGTGACATCCTTGTGCTCGCTCAAGAGGGGGCTGCTGGATGAAAAGGTGATGGTCATACGCAAAGTGGACATAGTCCCAGAAAGAACCCAACTGGGCACGTCCTTCCTTGGTCAATAAGTCATCCATATCTGCAGACAATCCTTGCAAGGTGCTCATGCCCAAATCGGCAGCGTTTTCCTCGATGTATTTATGAGCGGTAAAATCATAAAAGTGTTTGGAAGTGGTGAGCTGGGTGGCACATTTCCCTTCCCATACGGCTCCATTTCGACGTGCTTTCAAAACATCGAGTAGCCGGTGCATCTGATAGGGCGCAACGGCGCTGTACACCGGGTAGGCGAACAAAACCAGATCACTCGCATCTATGGCAGCAATGAGTTCGTCTAGGACTTCGGGTTTCTCATATTTACGTAGCTGTTGTCCGATGTGATGGATTTCAAACGTGTCCTTAGGAAATTGCTTTTCCAAATATAGAACCGATTGAATGGTAATGCTGTTTTGTCCCTTAGGACTTCCATTGAGAACGAGTATGTTCATTGCGGTGTTTCTCCTTGTGCTTCTGCTCTGTTTTTGGCGGATGCCATGACCCGATTCAAAAAGTGATAGGTCACGCCTCCGGCGAGTTTTTTAAATGGACTCATTTTGCATTCGAAATAATAGGGCATCTTATCCCACCCTTTTTCTTCCCAATAAACCTGGTCCAAGCCAATGAGTTGGTTGGCCAATACCTTTTGAACACTGAAGTTGACTACACTTGTATACGTTGGTCGATATTGTTTTCGATCCGTATGCAAGGCTTTGACGAAGCGGGCAAGTTCTTTGCTCTGTATTGCTTTGTTGGAGGTGCGGATGTCACGACCAATCGCTCCACAATGATACACACCCCACTGGGTTCCTACCTTTTCAAGATAGCGCAAGGTATCGGCAAGACCCGATCCTTTGGTCGTCGCAACGACGAGCATCGGTTTGCCATACAACGCAGGGCGATGAAACCATGCACAGGTTTTATCTACAAACGTTTTGAGTTTACCGCAGATGGATTGCAAGTAAACCGGAGAAGACAAAATGATGCCATCGGCGCTTTTGAGCTTTTCCATGAGCAGTGCCGTATCGTCTTTCAAGACACACTGTCCTTTCAAGACACACACTTCACAACCGATACAGGAGTCAATCTGATAATCGTATAAATTGAGTATCTCAACCTGAATGGAGTTTGAGTTGAGCTGCGTTTGAATTTGCGAAAGTAAAGCATAGGTGTTTCCTTTGCGTTTGCTGGCATTGATGGCAATGACCTTCATGACTAACCTCTTCTACCGCCGTATTTTACGGTACACTTGTTTCTTATCTTTTCCCATTATATACTGTAAGGGTACCGGACTCAATCCGATTTCCACATGTGGTACAAAGGAGAATGTTATGTTTCAAAAAAAGAAAGACAAGCGCTCGATTCAATCCAGTGAATGGATTTATCAGGCCTTAAAAACGCTCTTAGCCCAAAAAAAATACGAGGACATCAGCGTCATTGATCTTGTCAACGAAGCCAACATCGGTCGGACGACCTTTTATCGCAACTTTTCAAGCATCGACGATGTACTAAAGGAGCGCTGTGAAGAAGTGTTCGGGGAATTTCGAGCCTACTGTTTTCAGTATTATTTAACCAATTTGGCCGAAGACAAGACCTTTTTGACACCATTTTTACGTTTTTGGTATGACCACTCCGAAATCATCGAACTACTCATCAAGGCCGAGCGCATCAACTTGTTGCAAGAACATCTCTCTCAAGAGATTACCTATTTTCTTAACATGTCTTCCGTCATGGAAAACCCCACCATTGCCAACCACCTAAACTACTTTGTGGAAATGCGGGTGGCCAACTCCTTGAGCATTCTGACCGAGTGGATAAAAAACGACAAAAACATCTTACCGGATGATTTGGCCAAAATCATCGACTCACAAGTCAAGGAATCCATCAAACTCAACCTGCTGTTTTAAACAAAAAAAGTGCCAGTGGCACTTTTTTTCTAGTAAGCTCCGGAAGAGTAGGTTACTTCGTAGCTGTGGGTGTAAATTTCAAAGACGATTCCAAATGGATCTTCCACATAACACATACGGTATGGTTTTTCATTTGGATAGTATTCACGAATTGGCATACGTTGTTTTCCCCCATGGGCAACGATTTTTTCAATCAGACCCTCAATGTCAGGATCTTGCACCGAGAAATGGAACATTCCAGTATTGTGGAATTGGAATACAGGACGTTCTTGATTGTTTTGTTTGAATTCAAACAACTCAATCCCAATGCCATCACTGGTTACCATGTGGGCAATTTTAAAGCTTTCGTAGCCACTGCCAAAGACATCCGTACACATGATTCCGATGGCAGTATCGTTTTCTTCTTTGATCAAAGATGGCTGCATGACGACATACCACCCCATTACTTCTTCATAAAATTTTACTGCTTGTTCCACATTGGGAACGGATAAGCCGATGTGGGAAAAGGCTCTAGGATATTGGTTCATTTTTTTCCTCTTTCTACTCCATTTGGATTGATTTCTTGAGTAGGCATTTCCTACTCTCTGAAAAGAAAATCCTTTTGATTGTAGCGGTTCTCTTTTCAGGCATCCCCACTATACCATGAGTTCCCCACATAAAAAATAACGTACTTTTTGGTACGTATGGCAAAAAGTACGTATTTCTATTCTTTCACATCAATTTCATGTACTTTGGCGTATCCCAAGGCAAATCGGCAAAGGGCATCCACTATCGGGATAAGCTCCTGATGCGCTTGCGATATGGAATATTCCACATGCGGACGCACATCCTCGATGATGGTACGCTCTACGATGCCGGTTTGTTCCAATTCCTTGAGCTGGGTGATGAGCATTTTATGGGTGATATCGGGAATCCCTTTTTGCAGCAAACTAAAGCGATTGTCCCCTTTCAAAATATGCCATAGAATTCTAAGCTTCCACTTTCCACCAATCAAATCATGACTCAGGATCAAGGAACAGCTGTACTCGTTTTTGATTTTGCTCATACGTTACCTTCTCTCTCCATTACGTTAGTCTATTATAACAACATCAACGTCAAAGTGCATTCAAGATACACTTGTATGCCCTCAAATGCATCTGCGCACGAACAACAAAGAAGCAGCGTTGCTGCTTCTTTGGATAATGGCCCCATATTGGATTGATGAGCGCAATGGCTCATAAGGAAAACGTGTGCTGCAGCGCCATTTGCGTCAACCACTCTTTCCCTAGCCGAATGCATGTTTTTTACCTGCTTGTTTCACGGGATTCTTCCAACTGCATACACCGTTTTTTCAACTCCTCCATGAATTGCTCTCGGTTCTCTGGCGAGATTTCGGTCGTTCCCATGAAGTATCCCTTGCCATGCTGACGGATTTCCAAGCGTTTGCTGGATAGGGCCATGGAGGAGAGAAGATTATGGGACAAGCGAACCGACTTGATGTTGTGATAATAGATTTTTTCCCGGAATGGCCCACTCTTGCAGTACAAGTACTCTTGGCGCAGTTCATAGTACGTTCCAAAATAGATCCAAACCAACAGCCCTATGATGGGCACACTCACTGCAATGCTAATCCAGCGTTCCTGAATCGGCACAATAGCACTTGCCCCTACCATGATGGCAATCGTGCTAAACACGATGATTTTGAACCAAA
Organism: Erysipelotrichaceae bacterium; assembly: GCA_051655665.1. Classification (GTDB taxonomy): domain Bacteria; phylum Bacillota_I; class Bacilli_A; order Erysipelotrichales; family Erysipelotrichaceae; genus JBOFMT01. The sequence continues at coordinate 8,432 of JBOGAI010000002.1, forward strand.
GATCAACGGTTGATTTTACTTTCATAAAGGGCTCCTTTTCGCTGCACAAGCATGTAGGGGTTGTCTTTTCGATTCAAGCTTATGCCTTTGTTATAATGCGATGATTTTGGTCGCGATGGCATCGCAAAACGCTTGGTCGTGCTCCACAAACAAAATGGTCGGTTTTGCGTCGAGCAAGAGTTGCTCAATCTGCATACGCGATATCACATCAATGAAATTGAGGGGTTCATCCCAAATAAGAAGGTGCGCCTGTTCACACAAGCTTTTGGCCAACAGCACTTTCTTTTTTTGACCCCCACTGTAATATTCTAGCTTTTGGTCAAATTGACTTCGTTCGAAATCAAGCTTGCGCAAAATGGCTTTGAACAACGTCCGATCAATTCCCTGCTCCAGCACGTAGTCATCCAAACTGCCACAAAGTGCGCTGGTATCTTGGCTGACATAGGAAATTTTGAGTTGAGGATGGATGCGCAGTGTGCCTTGATGATGCAATGATTCCCCACACAATCGTTTCAAAATACTCGACTTTCCACTACCATTGGGGCCACTCAACAAAACACGCTCCCCTTTTTCCACAGTGAAACTCACATTGTCACAAGCAATCGTTTCACCATATGCAATGCGCAACTGCGCTACTTCAATAAGCGTAGACGAATGAAACGGCAGTTGGGCAAGTTTCAGCGTTTCCGCACTCTCCACGTTTTTCAACAAGTTCGCCTTGGTTGCGATGGCCTGCTCTTGACGACGCTCAATGTTTTTGGAGCGCTTCATCATTTTGGCGGCTTTGTGACCAATGTAGCCACGATCTACCCGTAGGCCGGAGTTGCGGGTACCGTATTTGGTCTTTTCGACTTTATCAGACCAGTCGGCTTTTTCACGTGCACTTTTCTGCAGCTTTTTAATTTCCCCTTTGAGACGTTCGTTTTCTGCTTGCTCCCGTTCATCCCGTTTTGTCTTGTTGGCCCACCACGAAGAAAACGTACCGCGTTCGATTTCGATATTGGCTTTGTTGATGGATAAAATATGGTCCACACACTCATCCAAAAAGACACGATCATGACTGACAAGGATGAAGCCTGTTTTCTTGCTCAGATACGAACTCACAATTTTTCTTCCTAGAGAGTCCAAGTGATTGGTGGGTTCATCAATAAGCAAAAATGCGTTGTCCTTCACAAACAAGGTGGCCAGCATGACTTTGGTTTGTTCTCCGCTCGATAGGGTGTCAAAGGGGCGTGTCAATACTTCTTCTGATACCTCCAACAAGGACAATTCCTTAAGCAGTCTCCAGTGTGGATGGTTTGTACTAATCGAAT
>JBOGAI010000003.1:0-6302 GCA_051655665.1 Erysipelotrichaceae bacterium
TGCTATCCTTCGGCAAAAGAGATGGAAGCATTGGCAAAAGTCAATCATGATTTGATGGTTTTTGATCTTGTCCCAGTGGAGGGCTTGCCAGAGGTAGAAAGTAAAATCTTGTTTGAAGAGTTGCACTTTAACCGTGGCGACAAAAACCCCAATACCATTCGTTCAACCCAATCCCGAGTCAAATACAAAGGACATTCATTTGAATTGTTCCATACTCCTGCCATCATTAAGCGTGGAGATGTGGTCATTGAATCTTCGTTGTACGGGCATTATGCTGGAGAAGTACAAATTGCGAAGCAAGATATGGTCAACTCGGGGAAATCGAATGTGGTGGGTCGCATTCGCGAAGAAGAAATCTTTATTTTGGACGTAATCAAACCATGGCAAAAGTTCCGTTTCAACAAAATCTAATCACCCACATCATCGGGGTGGATGGCGGAGGAACCAAGACCGTGTTTGTCCTCTATACCAAAGAAGGTGCTGAAGAGGCAAGAGTCGAATTGGGTACTTGTCACTTTGCCCAAATCGGTTTTGACCAAGTCGGTTTGCTGCTCAAAGAAGGCATCGAGGTGTTGCTTCATGCGAAACATCTTCAAAAAGATCAAGTTTTGGTTGGATTGGGTTTGGCTGGTTATGGCCGAGAAGCGCGCGTGCGCAATGCGCTAGAGGCTTCTTTGGACCACGCATTGAATGGTTATCATTACGTCTTGGCCAACGATGTCGAAGTGGCGTTGCTTGGCGCCTTGGGGGGTCAAGAGGGCATTGTCTTGATTTCCGGAACGGGTTCGATTGCGTTGGCCAAAAAAGGCAATGACTACATCCGTTGTGGGGGATGGGGATATTTGTTGGGCGATGAGGGCAGTGGCTATGACTTGGGTCGCAAAACATTGTCCTTGTTTGCCAAACAAGCCGATGGACGCGTTGCAAAAGGAGCCTTGTACGACTTGATCGTGGACCATTATGACCTAGATCAAGACTTTGATTTGACTGGCATCCTGACCAACGACCCCTCTCGCACGCACATCGCTTCGTTTGCCACATTCGCCTATCAAGCAGCTTTGGCAAAGGATGCCAGCGCCATTGCTTTGTATGAACAGGCGGCTTTGGAATTGGGATTGTTGGCGAATACGTTGGCAAAGCAATTTGACGGCGTGTGCCCCCTTTCTTATGTAGGCGGGGTATTTCGAAGTGGGGACCTCATTTTACAACCACTTCAACAGTGTTTGGTGCCGCAAATTCAATTGCAAGCACCCCAATCTGCTCCCGAATATGGGGCGTACTTGCTTGCGAATCAAACACTCCACCGCACACTCTGACAAGGTTGCCAAATAAACATGGCATTCACGAAGTAGTCTTGACCGGTTTACTTCAAACAAAAATGGTCCATCGCGCATCATATCGCATGGGCCATTTTTTTATGGGCAGGAATCGCAGGCCAACCGAATGAACGAAGTTTGGGGTGGTGATGTCGGTGGAATATGTGCTAAAATGGGTTTAGCAAAGAAAATGACAAGCGAAGAAGGGGGATACATCATGGGGTATCAGTATATGTATGTGCAATCCAAAGTGGGAGGATTTTTTTCGGAGTCCAATCACAGGGTGTTGATTGATCAATATGCGCAAGAAGGGTGGCGTTTTGTCAGTGCAATCCCTTCATCCTTTTATGGAAACAACGGCCAAATTCGAACCTTTGATTTGGTATTTGAAAAAAAGAACGAAGAGTAATTAAAAAAAGGTCCGATATCGACCTTTTTTTTTGGCTTGTTCTCCACTTTGTACCGCCATGTGTTGCGTTGCTTCCATGAAAAATACGAGGATGTGCAATGGGTTCTTTTGGTTGGATTTGAAATATGGTATACTGTTTGTAGAAATGGATGTGAAGCTATGGATGGAATTTTATTAGTCAACAAACCTGCAGGCATGACCTCTCATGATGTAGTGTTTAAACTTAGAAAACTATTACACACCAAAAAAATCGGGCACACAGGAACCCTTGATCCTGAGGTGACCGGATTATTGGTGATCTTAGTTGGCAAAGCGTGCAAAGCCTTGCCATATTTGGAAGACAGCGACAAAGAGTACATTGGCTCAATGCAACTTGGGGCAATGAGTGATACCGAAGATATTTGGGGAACCATTACGGAAACCAAAGAAATTTCGCCTATTGCGGATTTTGATGCGGTATTGCAATCGTTTCAAGGAGCGCAAAAACAATTGCCTCCGATGATTTCAAGCATCAAGGTGAATGGCAAGAAATTGTATGAGTACGCACGGGCGGGCCAAAGCGTGGAGCGTCCTTTGCGTGATGTGACCTTTTACGAGTTGGAAACGCTGGATGCACAGGCCATGAAGTTTCGCGTGCGCTGTTCTTCCGGAACCTACATTCGTTCGATGTGCCGCGATTTGGCTGCGAAAACGGGCAACCTGGGCATTATGAATGCCTTGGTGCGTACGCGTGTGGGAACCTTTACCTTGGAACAGGCGTACAGTTTAGAGCAAATTGCACAAGGCGAGTATCAATTGGTGTCATTGCGAGAAGCCATGTCGTACTTGCCTTTGGTGCACGATGCAAATTTGGTAGACGTTAAAAACGGTAAGCCGTTGTATTTGGCACATCCACAGGACCGTGTTTGCGTCGTGGATGGGGACGAAGTTGTCGCGATTTACGAACGAGCGAGCGGGAATCGTTTTAAAATGGCTCGGGGGTTGTGGTAATGATTGAAATACTGAAATACAAAGTTGGAGACAAACTGTGTAAACTTGAACCCTTGAGTGCGTGCATTGGATATTTTGATGGCTTGCATTTGGGTCATTTGGCCTTGATTGATACGGTCATGCACCTCTCGCAACAAGATGATTCTGTACCCACTTTGATTACCTTTGAACCCGATCCTTGGACGATTCTAAAAAACATTCCGCAAGTGCCACAGCTTTTGCCGATGCAAGAACGCATCAAAGTCGGAGAGCGCTTGGGTTTGCAAAAATGGATCATTCTTGAGTTTGATGAGGCATTTGCGGCATTAAGCGCGGGGCAGTTTGTTGAGGTGCTGCACCAACTCAACGTAAAAACGTTGGTGTGTGGATTTGATTTTCGTTTTGGGGCCCATGGCAGTGGAAATGTGGACTATTTGGTAGAACACGCCCACTTCCAAGTCATTGACATTCCCAAAATCGAACACGAAAACCACAAAATATCCACTACCTATATTGAATCCCTCATTGAAGCCGGAGAGGTTGAAAAGGCCAATGCATTGATGAATCGCCCTTTCTACATTCGCGGGAATGTCATTCACGGCAATCAAAAAGGGCGCACCATTGGGTTTCCGACTGCCAATGTACAACCCAACGACGACTATGTCATGCCCAAAGCAGGTGTATACATCGCACAGGTGGAATGGGGCAACCAAAAACATCAGGCCATTGTCAATATAGGAAACAATCCTACCTTTAATTACCGCCATTTCTTATCCATTGAAGTGCACATCTTGCATTTCAATGAGATGATTTATGGCAAAACGATAAAAGTTAGTTTTTTGAAGATGTTGCGTGCGGAACAAAAGTTTGACACCATTCAAGAATTGGTTCGCCAATTGGAAATGGACAAACAGACGACACTGCACTACTTTGCCACACATTCCTAAGGCACCAAAGGAGGGAGTTCATGCGTCTTACGCTATTTGATCAAATTGATGCCACGTTAGCACTCTACCAAACGCATCTTAGTGACTATCATCGTCACGAAAAGATGTTGGTGAAATATTTTACTCAGCTTTTTGACAACGAACACGATTTTATTGCCGGGATCAACTCCAGGGTCAAAACGTGTACGAGTTTACGCGAAAAAATCATCCGTTCACGGGTGTATTTGCGCCATGAAGCAGCGGATGAAATCCTTGGTTCCATGTCAGATCTGATTGGGCTGACCCTGGAATGTCGTTTTGTGCGTGATGAGCGCATGGTGCTAGAATTCATTCGCAGCATCTTTTCCATCCCGTATGCGGGTGGGCTGTATTATCAAGAAGACCATCCGCACATCCGTTTGGATTTGGCTTCGCCCCAACCACAGATGCAAAAAAATGGTTATGAAATTTACCGCGTGGATGGCTATTTGATTGAAAATGGGCGCGAATATCGCTTTGAAGTACAAATCAAAGCCTTGGTTAACATGTTTTGGAGTAACATTGAACACAAATTGGTGTACAAAAATACGAATTACTATGTCTATGATGGCTTTATGAAGGAAATTTTGGGGTCAATCAAAGCCAATTTGTTGACCATCGACAACCAACTTTCCATCGTCTACAGCCAAATCCAAAACGTCAACCAAGTAGAAGCCGGACTGAGCGAGGACAATTTTGAAAAATTGATTACCAAGGCCTTGAACGATTTGTTTGCTTTGAAGATGAACGACTCCATCGGGTTCAACATCGACATCAAAAACATGTCGGCCATTGTGTCCCACTATATTTTTGTGAAGGACTTGAAATATGAAAAAAGCATGGACCGTTTTACGCGTCTGTTTGAATCCTTCAAACGTTTGGGCAATACCAACATCGATTTTGAAAGCCGCATTGACTTTGAAGGCGTGTTTGTCAGCGAAGATGTCTTTTGTTCGCTGCTTGGCCAACACTTATACCAGATCATCAACCAAGATTATGAATGGTATGTGTTCTTCAAGATGCTTTTCTACATCGAACCGGGCAATAACTTGGATGATTTTACGTTATTCCTAAATGTCATCCGCACCTACTTGTTTGACAACTATTGGTTCCGCACCAGCTTTGCACGCATGGACGAGGACAAACAGGAGCAAATGCATGAAACGTTGTTGGCATTGCTTGCGCAAGCGCTCGTGGAACAGGGAACCATCAAAATCATTGATACTAGCGTCCTTGGCAAGATTCGAGAGATGTTTACAAGTTTTGTAAACGCCTTGGAACTGTACGTGCCTGATTTTGAAACGTATGAACAAGCGCGCGAACGAATCGAATACGATTTCAAAGCAGCCATCGGGCAATGCTTTGTCTAACAAGTGTTACTTGTAACATGAGTAAATTTTTGCTATAATGAGAGAACAAAGGGAGTGAACAACCATGGCAAGAGAATATTTGGAGCTTACACCAAGAAATAGTATTGGAATCATCGCACTTACAACATCTAGTTTTCAAACCATTGCACAAAACGTCATCGAAGAAGATGAAAATGTCGCAATGGGTGAGGTAACACGATTTAAATATCCACTCAATTGTAAAATCGTTGATGATCAATTGGTCATTAATATTGAATTGAAAGTGAAATATGGGGTTAATGTTTCGGAAGCATGCGCCAATGTACAAGGCAAAATTTTCGATAACATTTCGCATATGTGTGATTATACTCCTGATATCATTGATATCAAGGTGGTTGGTTTTATTTTCTAACACCTGAACAAGGTGTTTTTTCATGTCGATCTTTGAAAAAGTGATACAATGGGTATAAATGGAGGAACCATATGAATAGACATCAACAACGTGAATTGGCAATGACATGCCTTTACCAATATTTTTTATTGAAAGGGGATATCAAACAAATTGTCTCCGATAATTTGGGACAAAATGAGATTGATCCGTTTTTGTATACCATCACCATCGATGCAGTAAAATACAAAGAAGACTACATTGCGATGCTTAACGAAAAACTTGCAGACAGCGAGTGGGAATTTGATCGTTTGGGTTTTGTAGAACGTGCGATTTTGCTCATTGCCGTATGTGAGTTGGACTTGGAAACCGCGCAAAAACCAATCATCATCGATGAGGCAATCAACCTCACCAAAAAATATTGCGACGACGATACGTACAAACTAGTAAATGGGGTACTTGACCAACTATGAGTGAACGTGCGGTCGTTTCGGTATCCATTCTAACCGAACACATCAAAAAGATTTTGGAGAAGCAAGATCTTTTTAAAGGACTGCGCATCAGCGGAGAAATTTCAAATTTGACCAAACACAGCAGCGGGCATTGGTATTTTTCATTGAAGGATGAAACCTCCCAAATCAAATGCGTCATGTGGAAGGGAAACAATGCGAAAATACCGTTTCTTGTGAAGGATGGAATGGCAGTGGTCGTAGAAGCCGATTTGGCCATGTATGCCCAACGCTCGGAATTGCAGCTGGTCGTCAAAAATATGACGAACAAAGAGGAAATTGGCTCACTGCATGCCCAGTATTTAAAACGCTACGAAACCTTGGAAAAACAAGGTTATTTTGCGCAAAGCCATAAAAAGGCATTGCCAGCATTTCCAATGGACATTGCAGTGCTCTC
>JBOGAI010000004.1:0-1621 GCA_051655665.1 Erysipelotrichaceae bacterium
GAGATGCGCACCGTTGCACAGCATTTGGGTGTCGATAAACTGTCGCATACCACTTATGATGCCTTTTTGGCGGCCTTGCCGACACTGCGCAACAAGTGCAGCGATCGTGCGCTGTTGCGTGCGTTTCATCTGTTTCATGAGAACAAGCGTGTCACAGAGCAAGTGCAAGCCTTGCGTGAAAACGATTTTGAAACCTTTAAACAGCTGATTCTACAAAGCGGACATTCCAGCTTTGAATATCTGCAAAACGTATTTCCAAGCCACGACCCAAGCGACCAAGGGGTTTCGTTGGGCTTGGCGTTAAGCCAACACTGCTTGCAAGGGGTGGGAGCATGGCGTGTGCATGGAGGAGGCTTTGCCGGAACCATTCAGGCGTTTGTACCAAATGATTTGGTGGTTCAGTACAACGCAACCATGGAACAAGTGTTTGGAGAAGGATGTGTCTACACCTTGTATGTACGCCCTGTGGGCGGGGTGAAGGTGTTTTAATGAGCTACGCCACTGTAAACAAACTTGAAATCAACGTCAAGCTGTCCACCATCAAGGAAGGCATTTTGGCCTTAGCCAAACAGCACCACGCTACCGTAGAAGAACAAGGGCGGCGTTTGCGTTTTGACGGGGATACGGCACTAACCTATGCCATCGTGGATTTTCTTTCAGAAAGCACGTATCGTGGCAGTGTGGCCTTTGACTACGTCATCGAAACCGAAGAATCCACGACGGTGGCCACTTTGTTTTTCCAAGATGGAGAACTCATCGAGGAAGACTACGATTTTCAAACTAAAACATAAAAAAAGTCCGTGAGGACTTTTTTTTATAGCTTAGAGCGGTAGGAATCCAAATCGTGTTTTCCTTTTGACACGACAATGCCCCGTTTCAACATTTCCGTCTTAAACCGAACACTCGCTCCTACATAGAGGGGAATGACCAACAAGGGGTAAAAAAACCAGCTCTTTGGGAAAAAGACGAGAAACACAATAACAAAAAGCAAGGCGATGAACAGTTGACTCGCGGTTAAAAAGACGGCGTAGCGATAATACCCTTCATCAAAAATATGATACCGTTGTTCTGGAAACATATATAAGAAATAGTTTTTGTGGTGTTGTACGCCCAAGATGGCTTTGATGATGTCGTAGGCACAAATCAACAAAAGTCCAATGGAGAAGTACTGTCCAAACAGTTGCATCCATTCCATTTCGCAATCCCCCTTTTTTTTTATACTACCACACCAAGAAACACTTTCAATTGTTTCACCTTGTTTGTTGCATAAAAAAAGGGGATTAGATCCCCAAATTTGCTGCAATCATAAACAGCGTGACCATGGTCAAGATGCCAAGGGTCAGTTGCAGTTTGAATTCATCCGCATGTTTGCTTTTGCGATCTACATAAATGACCAAGGCAAACAATGCAGGCATCGCTACAGTGAAGAGAAGTTTTGGCACGGTATAGGTAAACGTGCCATCCAATCCGACTTGCATGCCCACTTGTGCGGGCAAAAAGAAATAGCTGATGGCTTGAATGGCAATGATGCCATAAAAGAAGAAAATGGTTCGTTTGGGATTGGTTTTGTCCATCATGAGGCGTCCCCCCTTTCAATGTAGGTGGCAATGTTTCGATAGAA
>JBOGAI010000005.1:0-10973 GCA_051655665.1 Erysipelotrichaceae bacterium
ATTGATTATCTGCAAGGTATTATCATTGAGCGCTGTGTGCGCAATATATTGAATTCTTCCTTTTTGGTGGGTTTGAGGGAACTTGGTCGGATAATACAATGGAACTTCATACTTCACTTTACTTTGTAATCCTTCAATCCGCAAATAAGCAGTATATTCGTCATCCAATTCCAGGTCATCAAGGGGAATACTGAACTCAAAGCCTACATTTTGATAGCGATAATTGCATGTGCTTGATTCCTTAAAATATTCGCGGTCCAGACACATTCGAGAACCGGTATAGGCAAACAACTGTGTCAAGTCGGTCCCTTTTCCAACCCCTTCATAAAGAAGCGTTTGCGTATTGGAACGCAAAACCAATGTCGTCCTGTGGGTTTGAGCATTCATAAAATGCTGTGTAGCGTTAATGACTCCCCACCCGGTTATGATCAACTTTTCCTCTTGCCACAGCACCGAGGTCACCTCATAGCGTACGTTTTTTCGAGACGTGGGCACAAAGGCCTGTACAGATTGGATAGCTTGAAACAGACAAACGAGCAGGATGAGCAAGAAACAGCCTTTTTTCATTTCAATCACCTCATTCCTTACTACGCACCAACGACCTGTAATCCTAAAAAAAAGCCCTTTTCGGGCTTAATTGTCATTTCTTCTTGCAATCAAGAAGATACGCAGAATATTCAATAGAGTTGAGAGTAAAGCAGCAATGTAGGTAAATGCAGCTGCATTCAACATTTTGCGCGCCATTGGAATCTCATCTTCAAACAGGAATCCTTGCGCCGTAATAATCTTCATTGCACGATTGCTCGCGTTCAGTTCAATGGGCAGTGTCACCAATTGGAAAACTGCCATCGCAATCAATCCAATCAACCCGATGTACACAATTTCCGAGTATCCAAAGAACAGACCGATGAACAGTGCAACCCAACCCAATTGAGAAGCAATATTCACCGCGGGAAGCATACGATTTCGGATCGCTAGTGCAGGATAGTGAACCTTATGTTGAATGGCATGACCTACCTCATGGGCAGCAACCGCGACAGAGGCAATAGAAGAATCTTGATAGACCGAAGGCGATAATCGCACCACTCTTCTTGATGGATCGTAGTGGTCGGAAAGTTGCCCTCCTCGCGACATCTCAACAGGAACATTAGTAAGTCCATTGGCATCCAAAATTTGGCGTGCCACTTGAGCTCCCGTATAGCCACGTCTAGTGGAAACACGACGGTATTTGGCATACGCACCACTTACCTGTGCTTGCGCAATCATCACGATTACAAATGCTAATAGGTACAGCCAAAATTCTGGCCCAAAATTGTAGAATGGATTATAAAATGGCATAGGCCCTCCTTTTTAAAAAAAGAAGCTTTCGCTTCTTATGATGTTATTTTACAGCGTCTTTAAATCCTTTTGCAGCTTTGAAGCTTGGAGCTTTAGAAGCAGCGATTGTAATCTTTTCTTTCGTAGCAGGGTTAATTCCTTCACGTTCAGCACGGTGCTTAACTTCGAATTTCCCAAAACCTGCGATGTCAACTTTTCCATCCGCAGCCAATGCTTCTGTGATTACGTCTGTCAAAGCATCTACTGTGCGTTTTACTTCTTTCAAAGTAACATCTTTTTGTTTGTCTTCTTTTTCACTGTTCATTTTTTCTACAACAGCGTCAATTAATCCCTTTTTGTTTAAATTTACACTCATGTTATTACCTCCACAACATATTCATATAATAGCACTTTTATATTTACATTTCAATAGATAACAGGGGCAATCCCCATTGATTTCGCTCGCTTATTCTTTGTGATTTGCGAAATCAAATTCATCTTTCAGTTCGCGCATCATCAGATCTTTTGCGGATTGCTTCGGTTCTTTTCCTTCGTACAATACGCTGTACACTTCACTGATGATCGGCATGCTAATGCCTTTTTCCAACGCCACTTCATGGACAATTTTCGCAGCCTTTACCCCTTCTACGGTTTTGGTGTTATTTTCCCAAAAATAGTCAGCAGTATTGTCTTCTCCAATTTGTTTTCCCGCCATGAAGTTTCTGGAGTGTTCACTGGTACATGTGACGATCAAGTCTCCTATTCCAGTCAATCCCATAAAGGTTTCAAATTGACCGCCCATCGCCGTACCATAACGAATGATTTCTGCCAAACCACGTGTGATCAGTGCCGCACGGGTATTGTCGCCATAACCCAATCCAGCAATGATGCCACTTGCGACCGCAATGACGTTTTTTAACGCAACGCCATATTCAGCGCCCACCTCATCTTTGCTTGTGTACACACGCAAATAATCATTGGAGAACAAGGATTGAATCAATTTCGCATCCGATTCGTTTACGGAAACCGCACAAATGGACGTTAAAATGCGCAACACTACTTCTTCGGCATGACTTGGGCCAATCAAAGACACCACGCTATGTAATTTAGCGGGATCGATATTCTTGCGCACCGTATCAGACAAACGTTCGTGCGTCACGGGGTGGAACCCTTTGGCAGTGTTTACGATCACGACTCGTTTTTCAATGAGTGAAGAAAGTTTTTGGCAAACTTCTTCAATGGCAATCGAAGGAATGGATAACACGATGACATCAGCATCTTTGACGACGTTGAAATCCAGTGTTGCTTTGATTCCTTCGTTCAAGGTAACATTAGGGAAGTATTTATGATTTTGGTGATATTTTACAATATCGACAATTTCATCGACATCACGACCCCAAATCGTGACGTCTACATGATTGTCCGCCAAGACCTGGGCCAAGCCCGTTCCCCAGCTTCCACTACCAATAACAACAACTTTCATAGGACCTCCTCGGTTTTATTTTCGCTCTCTAGCTAAAATGCGGATGGTTGTACCATCAAATCCAAATGCTTCACGCAATTTGTTCTCCAAGAATCGTTTGTAAGAGAAATGCAACAATTCTGGATTGTTGACGAACAAAACAATGGTTGGTGGCGCAACAGAAACTTGAGATGCATAATAAATACGCAAGCGCTGTCCGTTGTGTGTTGGAGGAGGCGTCATCAATTGCGCATCGAGGATGACCTCATTCAACACGTTTGTTTGAATGCGAAGCATAGAGAAATCATGAATGCGATCAATCATTGGCAGCAATGTATGAATGCGCTGTTTTGTTAATGCCGACACAAAAACGATCGGGGCATAACTCAGATAAACAAACTCAGTACGAATTTTTTTCGTTATCTCAATGATGGTTTGCTCATCTTTTTCAACGGTATCCCATTTGTTATAGACAATGATAACCCCTTTACCAGCTTCGTGTGCATAGCCTGCAACGTGTTTGTCTTGTTCGCGAATTCCAGTTTCACCATCGATTACGACCAACACGACATCACAGCGTTCAATGGCACTCATTGAGCGCAATACGGAGTATTTTTCGACGTTTTCATACACTTTTCCGCGACGGCGAATCCCTGCAGTATCCACAACTACATAGTCTTTTCCTTCACGCTTAAACGGAGTATCGACAGCATCGCGAGTCGTTCCCTCAATGCTTGACACGATAACACGATCTTGATTCAAAAGGGCATTAACCAAACTAGACTTCCCTACATTTGGTCGACCAATCAATGCAAAACGAGTCATCCCTTCGTATTCTGAAACTTTTTTCTCTGGGAACGATTCGATGATCATGTCCAACAAGTCCCCAATTCCAATCCCATGGGAAGCGGAAATGGCAAGCGGATCACCCAATCCTAATCCATAGAATTCATAAATGGAATCTTTTTGTGCAAAATCATCGACTTTGTTTACGACTAACAAAACTGGTTTTTTACTGCGACGTAACATTCTCGCAATGTACTCGTCGTCTTTCGTCATGCCTTCTTTACCACTAACAGCAAATACAATGGTATCCGCTTCGTCAATTGCGATTTCAACTTGCATTTCAATTTCTTTACGGAATGGTTGATTTTCAAGCTGAATTCCACCTGTATCAATAACACGGAACTCTTTGGTTAACCATTCTCCTTTTCCATAAATACGATCGCGGGTTACTCCTGGAGTATCCTCCACGATGGATTTACGTTCTCCAATAATACGATTAAATAAGGTTGATTTTCCTACATTAGGACGTCCAACGATGGCTACAATACCACTAATCATTTTGACTCCCTTCCAACTCATCGAGTTTAGTTTTCACAATATGATAAATCGTTTCGATGACCTCTTGCTTGCTTAGGGAGGAGGTATCCACTAAGATGGCATCCTCACATTGCACAAGTGGTGACTCGCTGCGATTCATATCTTGAAAATCACGTTGCGCGATATCGTTTTCGATATCCGCAAGGTTTACTGTTTCGCCCTTTTCCAACAATTCGTCATAGCGACGCTTTGCTCTAGCGCTTACAGAGGCAACCAAGTAAATTTTTACTTGGGCATTGGGCAATACCACTGAGCCAATGTCTCTTCCATCCAAAATATACCCCTGTTTACGCGCCATGGATTGCTGTTTCTCAACAAGCATTGCCCGAACAAGTTTGAATTTTGAGACATTGGAGGTCAACATGGAAATTTCATGTTCCCGAATGGCAACGGAAACATCCTCTTCATCTAAGAAAATATGACCCTTCTCATCAAAATCAATATTTTTTTGCATCATGGCATCCACAATGGCTTGAGGATCTTCCAAAATATCCATCCTTTTTGCAAATAGCGCTACCGCACGATACATTGCACCCGTATCAATATGGGTGTAGTTCAGGCGCTTCGCTAATGCTTTCGCAATGGTACTTTTCCCAGCCGCACTTGGCCCATCAATGGCAATATTAATTAACATCAAATCACTCCTCCAAGCTTTAACAAATAGATTCCAATCCCACCTATAAGAGCACATAAGGTAATGATTAAGATTCCAAGAATCCAATTGAGAACTTTATTCGTCTTTCCTAAGCCAGATTGCAAATCTTCAATCTCGGTACTGTATTCTTCAACAGCCAAGCGCAATTGTTTGGTCTCTTCTAGCATAGTACGTTCAATCATAAATGTCTTGGAAGACGATTGTTCTTCTTTTTCATGGTATTCAGATTCTTCAGCAAGTTTATCACTTTCAATCGATTCATTCAACTCTTTAATCACAACATCTAGATTTAATGTCGTAGAATCGTTTCCATCCGCCGAAGGCATTGGGGGCAGACTTGGTTCTTTTTCAGCCTGGATTTCTTCCGTAATTTGTGCAGGCGTCGGACGGCTTACCGGTTCAAAGTACGCTTGCGATTGATTGCGTTGATTTTTGGTTCCTCGCAAAGAGTTTAAAATGTTCAATTGTGTATTTTCTTCCTCACGAAGACCTCGCTGGATATTGTATTGCTTGACTTCCTTTATCACATCATCCAAATATTCATTGTCGAAGCTCTCACTCACTGCTGCCAATATCGGAGTAGTGTCGACCTTGCGTTCACTTTTTTCACGGTTTGCAATTGGAGGTGTAGTCTCAGTTCCTTTTTGGTTTAAAATAGCCTTTCGTTGGACGCTGTTAGGCAAAATGCTCATATCCTCTTCTTTGTCCATTTCAATGCGATTTCTTAATTGTTCATACTTTTTTACGCGTGAATAATTGCTCATAAAAAACCTCCCAGTTCTAGTATAATTATACCAAAATTTGGGAGGTTTTCATAATATTATCGAGTGATTTGCTGCACTTTTTGTTTAAATTGGTTCAGATATGGGGTACTGAAATGATATACTGCTGCCACAAGGCCCCATTTGACGAGGTTGAATAGTCCATACACCTGTACGCAGTACAACAATAGGTTTTCTGGCATATCCCATCCCGCAATCGAGAAGTACAAAGGGGTAATCCAAAAGTAGTTGATCAGCGTCATGAAGGCAATGTTGATGAATACGCTGACAAATAGACCCAAGACACGTTTTCCCTTGCGTTCAAAGTAGACCATTGACAGCAAAAATACGGTAATCGCCAAGAAATTCGCCATTTGATCTATTGGCAACCCGGTTAAGGAACCCTTCATAAAGAAGTCCAACATATTTACAATGAAGCTGGCTAGTATTGCAGAACGCAAGTTGAGCCCTAGTGCCAAAATAACGATTGGCAAAAAGGAAAAATCCACTTTCAAGTAAGGGGCAATGGGCACCACCGGAAAGCCGATAAACATCAAAATGTAACTCAATGCAATCATCAATGCAATAATAACTAAGCGTCGTACAGAATTGTTTCTCATATTTTTATCCTCCATCTTGTACAATCGCATTAGCCTCAAGACGGAACAACGATAAAAAGAAAAAAACCTCTTTCATCCAGACTTTACTGTCGCCACTGGAATCACACCAGTTCTGCCAAAATTGGCTCGCGGGGTATACCGCCGGTCGGGAATTTCACCCTGCCCTGAAGTTTATGCTCGTTCACATTATAACAAGTTGCCGGTTATTCGTCAACAAAAGCGAGGATTTAGTACAAAAAAAGAGGATTACTCCCCTTTTTGATTCACTTTCGCTTCCGCTTCCTTCAACAAAACAATCAGTTCTTGTAGTTTTTCACGTGCGGCTTCCGGCATTCCAAAACGTTCCCCATTGCGTTCCATTTCCACCATCATCTCAAGGTATTCAGGACGACTTACGTTTTTCCAACGTGTAACGGTAGTGATGCCAAATGGTGTAGGCACCAATTGCACCGTTAGAATCGATTTTTCTTTTTGAAAGCGCGTTTCCACTTCATCAATGGTATTTGTAAGAATCAATTCTTTTGCTGCGTTCCCCAATGCTTCCATCATTGCCGCTTTTTCAGCAGTGACTTCCTTTTTTGCGTTATTTTCCATCATAGATCTCCTTTATGCTATATCTTTATTGTATAGGTCATCATCTATCTTTGTCAAAACATTTCGAAAAGTTTGACTGCGCAAAAAAAAAGATGCATTTGCATCTTTTATTTTGCACGACCAGCATATTTACCGTCTGCTGTGTTGATTACGACCATTTCCCCTTCAGCGATGAATAGAGGAACTTTGATTTCTAGTCCGGTTTCCAAAACTGCATTTTTAGAAGCGTTTGTCGCAGTATCCCCTTTAACCGCAGGTTCACACTCTGCAATACGCAATGAAACTTTGTCTGGAAGCAACAAACCCAAAACTTCATGTTCGAACATTGAAATGTTTACATTGTCGTTTTCTTTCAAGAAATTCATTTCCCAAGCCAAACGGTCTTTGTTGATTTCAAGTTGTTCATAGGTTTCGTTGTCCATGAACACCAAGTTTTCTCCATCATCATACAAATATTGCATTTCGCGTTTGTCGATGTGTGCGGGTTCTACTTTGTCTCCACCTGTAAAGGACAATTCCAAAATCGTTCCCGTGCGCAAGTTTTTTACTTTTGCTTTAACGATCATTTGGCGCATTGCTGTTTTATTATGGTTTGCTTCAATTACAACAAAAATGTTTCCATCTTGTTGAATTGTAACACCAGGTCTCAAATCGTTTACAATTATCATATAGACTCCTCTTTTCTTTTACCGTTTAGTATTATATCAAAAACGCATGAATATTTCCATACCCAACGCTTCGCTTTCACTAGTTTGCGATATAATGTAACGTTTTAGGCAGAGTCGTGAGGCGTTCGTAACCCGTTTTGGTAATCAAGACGTCATCTTCGATGCGTACTCCTCCAAGCTCAGCAATGTAGATGCCCGGTTCGATGGTAATCACCATTCCTTCTTCCAGCACCACTTCACTCAACCAGTTCAAGCGTGGACTTTCGTGGACTAAGATGCCCAAGCCATGTCCTAGACCATGACCAAAGTATGCTCCATACCCTTTGGACTCAATGTAGTTACGTGCAATTGCATCAATTTCTTTGGTTGTTTTCCCTGGAGCACATGCCTCAAGTGCTAGTTGCTGAGCGGCGCGCACGGTTTCATAAATATCAAGTAGTTTTGGATCAATTTGTTTGCTCATTGCGAAAGTTCGAGTGATATCGGAACAATAGCCATGATACACACAACCAAAATCCACTGTGACCAAGTCCGTAGACTCGATCACTTTGTCACTGGCTACCCCATGCGGCAAAGCTCCACGGTGTCCCGATGCAATGATGGTATCAAAGCTTGCCTTGCTTGCACCTAGCTGCATCATTTTTCCTTCAAGGATATTACGCACTTCCATTTCTTGCATGCCTGGTTGCACTTGCGTCAACAAGTAGTTGTAGGCTTCCATCGCAATTTCATTTGCTTGACGCATGATGGACAACTCTTCTTCAGACTTAATCAAACGCAACAAGTCGGTTTTGAAGTGGACCACTTGGGTATTAAGTTTGTCTTCCAAATCCACCCAGGCCAAATGGGTCAAAAAGTCACCTTCCAGCCCCAATTGATGAATTTGTTCTGTTTCAATTACCTCGTTGATTAAACTAGTATATGTGTTTTCTTTTTCCACTTTCAACAAGGAAAAGCCCAAACATTGATCCTTCACTTGTTCAAAATAACGGAAATCCGTCAAAAAATAAGCATTATTAAGGGTAACAAGGGCGGCGCCTGTTGAACCGGTAAACCCACTGACATAAAAGCGGTTGTGGTCCGAGTACAATAAGACGGCATCTACCTGTTGTTCTTGCATGAGTGTGCGCAAGCGATTGATATTGTGCATTACAAATCCTCCTTTTCGATACCCTCATTATACCAAAGTTTCCATCCTGGTCCAATGACTTTTTACAAACCCTCATCGGAGGAAAACGAGATGGTACTTTCCATTATGCAGTTGCACTCAAAATCAAAAAAAATGTCCATCCGAGCAGACTCTCCTTCCCATTCAAAAAAGGCTACACAACGCTCTCCATCGAAGTCAAGTGCGATTTCAACATCCAGTAGACGCGTCGTGTGATCCTCATCTTCAAAGTCATCATACGCTTGACGGATGTAACGCAACAAAGCCAACTCTAGCATAGGCAAAGATTGCGTGCGCGCGGACAGAAATGAACTTTGAACCATATGGCTCAAAACCAGAGTCATCGCCATCAATACTTGCAAATACAAAAGGGCAATTAAGGAAAGACTACCTCTATTCACACCCTAGTACCGCCTCATGTTCCTGCATATTCTCCCACCAAATGACCCACAAACATCCATTTTGCGCTTCGAATCGCAAGTCATCAATTTGATCCATCCATACCTGCCACCCAGGCGTCACGACAAGTCGGCGCTCCCGAAAATAACTTTGCATTCGCTGATCGCGTAGATCAAAGGACCATGCGGACGTATCCCATGCATGATTTCGAGCCATTGCATAATGATAACGCATTTGCATGATGGCTCGATTGCGTGGCGTAGAAAGGGCAGCCTGTATTTGCCGCATTCCCATACTCAAGGAATACAACAAAGTGGTACCCAAAAGCGCAATCGACAACGCAAGCAACAGCTCGACAAGCGTGTACCCCTTAGTGTCCATACAACTCCAAAACCAAGGCATTGTGATACGGGTCTGCTTGCTGATTCGCTTTCAATACGCTAACACACGTCGTCAACAACAATACGCAAAAATAGAGGATGCAAAGCGAGAGTAGCAAATCGACCAAAACGTAGCCCTGTTTATTCATAGTACTGCCCACTTCCTAAACTGTACCCAAAAGATTTGTGGTGGTTGTATCCAAAACATTGGATGGCAACGGGTGCGGTAATGGTCCCTTGTTTCGTAAAAGCGATGTGGGTTGAGGTGCAACGAAGGCGGAGCCGAATGCGCTTTGCGTTTATCGAGGTTGTCACAATGTTCGAAGCAATATCCAAAGAAGCGGTTTGTTTATGGGTTTGCGCATACAAAGCCACGTGCTCTATCATGCCAACCAAACGCTTGTGTTCAAGTTCAAAGAGCACTTTTTTGGGCACTGCCGACAAACTCAAACTCATCACACCCACCAGTACAATCAAAACCAGTAGACTCTCGACAAGCGTATACCCTCTATTCATGTATGGCTTCTCCATCCACAATATCAATATGGCTGCCATCGGGACATGTCGCTTGAGAGGACTTAAGATAATTGCCCGCAATCAATTCTTGAATGGACGATGGCGTTTGTGCATTTGCAATTTCAAAGAGCAATATTTGCGCATTGACTACTTCAATCAAAGCTTCACACCCTTTTTTTTCGATGATGTCCTGCTTTTGTTGGATGTGTGGCAATGTCAGTAAAAACAACAAGGCAATAACACTGAGTACAATCATCATTTCAAGTAACGTAAACCCTTTTTTCATACTCCCTCCTTTACATCCGCTCTAACAGTGCAAGCGGCTCGAGCAAAACTTGATAGGCTACAATCATATTTGCAGCACAAAACCCATAGGCAATCCACTGCATCAGTTGGCCAAAACGTAAAAATCTTCGTTGCCAAAGTGCCATTGTCATTTGGCTATAGCTTCCAAGCATGCTCGGAAGACAATCTCCTTGCAATCCATACGTTACATAGCGAAGCAACATCGGATCCACCCATTCACGCTTGGCAAACACCTCCCCATAGTCATCGCCTTGCAGCAAGCCCGCTTCGAGTTGGGCGGCCATTTTACGCAGCGCTTTATTGGGATGATGATGCAAAATCTGTAATGCATTTTTGGTAGACGTCTCAATTTGCATCACCGCCTCTAAGTGCTGCACAAACAACAAGGTCATCCACTGTTTTACCACGGTAAAACCAAAAAGACGCTGGGTACACTCAACCGCTCCAACATGATCGCTCTTTGACAACAAGAGGAAAACTACAATCGAACCCATCAATAAAAATATCGTTGTCAACACGAGCACTTGAATGAGTTGCAAAGCTTGGATTACCCCATACCTGGGCGTGTCGAATTGCATCGCATGCAATTGTGGTAAAACAACGAAACCAAACAACGAACACACAATGCAACACAGCAGCAACAACAAACAGGGGTATTGCAGTTTTTTCAGCATTTCCTTTTTGATGCGGTTTTGTTCAAGTGCTACCTGGGCACTGCAATAGATGGCGTGACCAAGGGAGCCG
>JBOGAI010000006.1:0-3967 GCA_051655665.1 Erysipelotrichaceae bacterium
ATGACAAGCACGCTTTTGGTAATTTTTCCTGGTTCCACATCCCCGCTTGCAATCATTTGCGCAGCCTCTTGAACCACGTTGCTAGAGCCTTCAAGGGTGCCCACTTTCCCAAGTAAATCAAAGCAAAATGAATGAAACGTTTTGATCTCGACAAAGTGGGCCGCATTGCCAATCAATTCGATCAAGCGTTTCTTGAACTCCGTTGCCGCTGCACGGGAAAACGTCACCATCAACAATTGCTCATGCTTCACATCTTCCAACAACAACAACGAAGCTAATTTATGAACCAGCACGCGGGTCTTGCCACTGCCCGGTCCTGCTGCCACTACAATGTATTTGGAGAGATCATCACTGATGATTTGTGATTGTATCTCCGACAGGGATCCAAAGAGCTGATGATATTTCTCTGGTGTGATGTTGCGCTCGATTTCTTTGGCCCGCTCTCCCTTGAAATACGTGGCGATAAACTTCTTAAAATCCAGGTTGAAGTAGTCTTGGACAAAGCGCAGCGCTGCCTCATAATCCTTCACCATTAAATTGGCATACTCCCCGACAATATGAATTTGGCGGATTTTTTGCTTGTAGAACTCATCAAGCAAACGATAGTCCTCCACTTTGTACTGGATGCGGTTGTCTTTGACAAGACGTTTTAACTCCATCCCATTGTATAAGACTAAAAAGCCCCCTTCTAGTTTCAATGCCCCAATCTTTGATAAGTACAACAGTGCATCCTCTACATCCCCTAATTGAATGGGGGTAGCACTTAGGGATAAGCGCAGCGTTTCATTGTACGCCGTAAACAAACCGACCAAGGAAAACGCAACAGGTTTTTGATGCTCGTCTTTTGATTGGCCTTGTTCGGACTGTGCATACAAGGTCTCCAAAATGAACCGGCACAGTTCGATTCGATTTTCAAACTTGTCCATCATATTTTCGATTTGCATAGAAGTGGAAACGTGCACCGATTGGGTGGCTCTTTTTTCTTCTTTGATGATGTAGTGCTTGATGCTTAAAAAGTATAAGAGGGTTCGAATGTTTTTGGTGCTAGCAGACACGATGCCGCTTTGTTGGGCCAATTCATTTAGCTCCTTGATCCCAAATACAACCCCCTCTTGCGTAATCTGCGTTAACAAAAAGCGCTCCAACTTGGCGAACTTTTCAAGAATGAGGGTTGATTTGTATTGGGAGTCGGATTCGTAGATATAAGCGGACATATCATTGTAATCCGCGAGCAATCCCTCCTGGCGCATCAAATGGATGGATTCGATGACCGCTTCTTTGGAAAGGCCTAAAATATCCGCTAAGTAGTCAATGCGTGATTCCGCTTCGTCACTGCGCGCCGTGGCAATGCTGCGACTGCTGATGAGGGATTTGATGATGCGAAGCGCCGTCATTTCTTGAGTTTCATCAAACAAGCTAGACTGACGAATGCGATGGGAGGCCTCCGCCATGTCTTTGGAGCGAATGCTGGTGGCATACACCTTGGGTACATTGCTGCCGCGCTTGAGATATCCAGCACTTTCCAAAGCCGCGATGGCCGTGCGTACCCGGGTTTCCATTTCCGAACCCGCTTGATCATCCCACCCCGCTTGTCTTGCCACTTCCAGTGCAGAACAACTTACACGGTCTCGCTGTTTGGTGAGTTCTTTGATGGCACGCCATACTTGTTGGATTTCACTGATGCTAAGTTTGGTTTGATTGAGCAAAATAAAGTGCTTGTCTAAATCATGATCATTAAACAAGACATAACAATCCGCCTGCAGCATGGGATTGCGCCCTGCTCGTCCGGCTTCTTGAACATAGTTTTCCAACGAGTCGGAGATGTCATAGTGCACCACCAATTTCACATCACTCTTGTCGACCCCCATACCAAAGGCAGAGGTGGCAACAATGATGGATACTTGATTGTTCATAAAGGCTTCTTGGTTGAGAATCTTTTCATTGGCATCCATCTTTCCATTGTACGCACGTGCCATAAAACCATCACTGGACAGTTTTGAAGCCAATTCATGGGTTCGCTTGGTGCGTGACACATACACGATGGTCGGACAATTCTTTTGAGCAATCAACGCGCGAAGCGTGTCATACTTCTCGTCATCACTCTCTTTGAATAAGACCGTATAATGCAAATTCTCCCGGGTAGCACTGGAGGCAAAGAGTTCAAGATCCAAGTCTAGTTTCTTCTTGAAGTAGTCACAAATGTCACTGATTACTTTTTGTTTGGCGGTTGCCGTAAAACAGGAAACCGGAATTGGATGCTCGTCTTTTTTCTTTTGCTCTTGCAGTTTTTTGATAAAGTCACCGATGTATAAATAATCGACGCGAAAATCCTGACCCCAAGCTGAAAAACAGTGGGCTTCGTCAATCACAAAACGCACAACATTGCGCGAGAGCAAGATTCGCTCAATCGTTTTGGAGCGTAGTTGTTCCGGTGAGATGTAAAGCAAAGAAGCTTTCCCACTAGACACCCGCGCGAGTGCTTCTCCTCGTTCTACTGGATTGAGCATGCCGTTAATGGTTACCGCATCCTCAATCCCTTTTTCCGCAAGATTGTCTACTTGATCTTTCATCAGCGATTGCAATGGTGAAATCACCACCGTAAGACCATGTGTTGCCTTTCCTGCCATTAAGGCCGGAAGCTGGAAGGTGATGGATTTACCCCCACCGGTTGGGAAAACTGCAAGCACGGATTTGCCTTGAACAGTAGCACTTGCTGCTTTTTCTTGTAGTGGCTCCCCCCCATAGGTACGAAAAGCATCAAATCCAAAAAATGTCTTCAATCCTTTAACTACATCGAGCGCTTCAGTGCAGTAGTCACAACCTTCACTACATGGGTTGTTACAAAGCAGTTTCATCACGTTTTCAATCTTTGGAAACGTGTGAACAAGCCATGGAGGGGTGATGGAGTGTGCGTCACTGCTGTGTATAAGCGCTAATGCATAGGCTAACTCTTTGGGATATTGTTTCACTAACAAAGACAACTCTGCATTTGCGCATAGTTTGCCTTGAAAGCTTTCTTTGATAAGGTGTTCAATATGGGTATCCATTGCCGGTGCATCCACATACTGGAAAAAGCCTTTGAACTCCTCAAAGGTGTGTAGCAGGGTGCTGTAGATTATTTTAAGATGAGCAGGCAGTTGGTGA
Organism: Erysipelotrichaceae bacterium; assembly: GCA_051655665.1. Classification (GTDB taxonomy): domain Bacteria; phylum Bacillota_I; class Bacilli_A; order Erysipelotrichales; family Erysipelotrichaceae; genus JBOFMT01. The sequence goes on from JBOGAI010000006.1 coordinate 3,145, forward strand.
AATGCGTTTACCTCCTCAAAAAACAGTTCACGTGCTTTTATGCTGTCGTTGACTGGATTATTGAGCTCCTCAACCTGCAGTTTGTCATCTTTGATAAGTCTATGATAGGGACGTTTGGGAAAAAGCAGCGGCGAGAGATAGAGGGTATCAATATAGCTTGCATTTATCCTTTGCTGGATATAGGGGGAAAGGTATTGAAGATCATGATGAATAATATTGTGTCCGCACAAAAACGTTGCGCCTTCTGAAAAAGCACAAAAAGCATCAATCGATTTTGTGTGCAGGGTACCTTTGGATTCCTCCACTGCACCGATATCAATGATTCTTTCCTCTTGAACACTGACCTCCGTGTCAAAAAATACAATGTTTGTTGGCATATTGTCCCCTCCAAATCAATACGGTTGATTCGACTATTTCAATTTTTTATCTATGAATTTTGATTAGTTTTCTCTTAATAATCTTTGTAAGTATCCCACATTAACAAATAGCATTACCTCCTATCATTTCAATGTTATAGTTTTTTACGCTACTATTTCAATAAACACCAAAAATTTCTTAAGAACAACTCAAGCTGGAAAAAGCATATGGACAAGTTGAATCATATTATTTTCTATAAAACTAAATACACATTGCACTGAGTGGATAAGAAAATTAAAAGCGAATAGTAAGATGTATTTTGTAACTAGTACCTAATTGGTATTTTTGAAGATAATATATCAATGACATCCTCTTTTGAGGTTATGGAACCCATAGTTTCCAAAAAATTATATAATCCTGAAGTTGCTAAGTCTTGATCCATTATGGGGCCAATGGTTATGTTTTT
>JBOGAI010000007.1:0-4991 GCA_051655665.1 Erysipelotrichaceae bacterium
CATTTTCGCTGTAGTCCTTTTTTTACCCTGATTGTTTCCTTTGCGCTTCCAGATAGTCGTGTGCCAACTGCTGATAATGGCTGGCATTGGAACGATTGTGCGCGATTTCTTCCACGGAAAGCATGCGGTGAAAAAAAGCCGGGGTGCCCAACCACAAACTTCCTGCTTCCACCACTTTGCGTGCCGACAGCAAACTGCCTGCCCCAATCATCGCCTCTTGTTTGATGTGAACCTGCCCCAAGACAATGGCCCCCATCCCAATGAGTACGCCTTGTTCAATGGTTCCCCCGTGCAACAACGCACGATGCCCAATCGTGACCCCTTTTTGAATCCACATCGTGGCATGGGCATCGGTATGAATGATGGCATGATCTTGGATGTTGGTTCCTTCTTCCACTATGATCGTGCCCTCATCCCCACGCAACACGGCATAGGGCCAAATGCTGACATGCGGACCGATGATGACATCCCCAATAATGGTTGCCGTTTCATGGATATAGGCACTTGGATCGATTTGCGGGCTTTTCCCACGTACACTTTGAATCATAACGTCCCCTTCTTTCTTTTCTTTTAAGTATACACGTTTTTCAAAAGCAGATGCAAATGGAACCATTGGCTATGCTATAATGGACGAAATGGAGAAGAAGTATGAAACAAATTAGTCCTGCTATGGTCCCTGCCCTTTTGGCGTGGTACCACGAAGTCGCCAGAGTATTGCCATGGCGCAGCGAACCTACCCCCTATCGGGTTTGGGTTTCCGAAATCATGTTGCAACAAACCCGGGTAGAAACCGTCATCCCGTATTTTGAACGTTTTATGGAAGCGATGCCTTCCCTTGAAGCGTTGGCAAACGCCAGTGAAGAACAATTGCACAAGCTGTGGGAAGGATTGGGGTATTACAGCCGCGTCCGCAATATGGCAACATGTGCCAAACAGTGCATGGAAATCCACAACGGAGCCCTCCCTAGCAAGTATGAGGAGTTGTTGAAACTCAAGGGCATCGGCCCCTACACCGCAGGCGCCATTGCCTCGATTGCGTTCAACCAACCCATCGCCGCCATCGACGGCAACGTCTTGCGGGTGTTTTCACGCCTTGGTGCCAGTGAGGCCAACATCGCACTGCCCAGCACTTCCAAACAGTTCAAAACCATCATCGAACCCCTCATCCCCAAAGACAACGCGTCCGCCTTTAATCAGGCGTTGATGGAGTTGGGTGCAACCATTTGCATCCCAAACGGCGCTCCTCGTTGCAACATTTGTCCACTGCAACCGTATTGCAATGGCGAACATGCTGGCATCGCAGGCTTTTTGCCGGTAAAGACCAAGGCCAAGCCCCGTAAAATCGAAGCGAGAACCATCCTTGTGCTGACCCATGATCACCATGTCTTCTTGCAAAAACGCAAGGCAAGCGGATTGTTGGCTGGCTTGTATGAGTTTGTCAATCTTGAAGGGACCCTTCACAACCAAGAGCTTGAACAATGGCTAAACGCACATGGTGTGCATGTTCGCAACATCGACGTTTTGCCCCCTGCCAAACACATCTTTTCGCATGTCGAATGGCACATGATGGGCTATCAGATTACGTTGGTCGAAAAACCCACACTTATTGGGGTTTGGGCTGACAAAAAGGCCCTTGCATCCACCTACTCAATCCCTACCGCTTTTTCTGCTTACCGCACATTACTGGAGGAAACACTTTGAAACAACTCACCCAAATCATCAAAAACTATCCTGCGCAATTGGCGCAAGAGCAAGTCGACAAGGCCAACATGCTGGTTTATTTAGAAAACCAATCTGATCTTTTGGATCGCACCAATACGCTTGCCCACTTTTCTGCGTCGAGCTGGATTGTAAATCAGGAACGCACCAAAGTACTGATGGTATACCACAATCAATACAACAGCTGGTCTTGGTGTGGCGGACATAATGACGGGGATGCAGATCCCCTTGCCGTCAGCTACAAAGAAGCATGTGAGGAAACCGGACTGACCTCTCTCACGTTGCTAGACCCCCACCCCATCTCTTTGGAAATTTTACCAGTATGGGGACACATCAAAAAGGGCAACTGGGTCTCCTCACATATGCATTTGAATCTCACCTATTTGTTTGAAGCGGATGAACACGCCCCCCTGACAATCAATCCCGATGAAAACGCAGGAGTGAAATGGGTGGAGGTGCATGATGTCTTGTCGCTGGTAAGCGAGGAACAAATGAAATCCATTTACACCAAATTGATGGCAAAAGCCCAACAATACTAAAAAACGCCAGTGGCGTTTTTTTTAGATATGCTTTTCTTGCACAAGCTGTTCAAGAATTTGGATGGCGTTGGTCGCCGCCCCTTTGCGAATTTGATCGCCACTGCACCATAATGAAAAGCTGTACCCTTCTGTCCCACACAGATCCGGTTTCAAGCGGCCCACTAATACCTCGTCTTGATGGCTCGCATAGTACGGCGTGCACTCTTGTGCGGCATAGCGCACCCCTTTCGCACTGGTGAGGAGGGCGTATAGTTCCTCCAAAGAGGCCTTGTGTTTGAGTCGAACGGTTACACTTGCACTGTGAGAACGCAATACCGGCACACGCACGCACGTACAATTCACCAACAAATCGGGTTGGTTCAAGATTTTGCGTCCTTCACTTTGCATCTTCATCTCCTCGCTTGTATAGCCATTTTCTAAAAGGGTACCTATTTGCGGAATGACGTTATAGGCAATGGGTTGAGTGAAGATTGTACTGGTGTAGGGTTGCTTCTCAAACGACTGTTTGAGCTGCAACGTTAGCTCCTTCATGCCTTCCACCCCTGCGCCACTGACTGCTTGATAGGTGGACACATGCATGGCTTCTACCCCAAACACTTGATGCAACCGATACACCGCCATCAACACCAAAATGGTCGAACAATTGGGATTGGCGATAATGCCGCTATGATTACGTAGTGCTTCCGGATTGATTTCAGGAACAACAAGAGGCACATCGGCGCGCAGTCGCAGGGCACTAGAGTTGTCAATGAACAAAGCTTTTGCTTGCTGGATGTAGGGCAAATAGTGCAAGGTGAGTTCATTGCTGATTGCCCCTAGCACCACATCCACCCCTTCAAAACTGGTCGATTCGGTGGCTTCGACGGTATAAACCTGCCCTCGAAAGTGCATAACGTTGCCTGCAGAACGTGAGGAGGCCAACAGTTTGAGCTCCGTTACGACAAGTGTGGTTTGAGCCAATGCATCAAGCATCGCTTGTCCGATGGCTCCGCTGGCTCCTAAAATGGCAATCTTCATTGCTTATCCTCCTATAAATCCATGGTAAATGGCTTGAATGGTCCGTTGATAGTCTTGCGAATCCACTCCGATAATCACATTGATCTCCGCACTGTCTAAGGCAATCAGCCGGGTTTTGACTTCATGCGCACCTAGAATTTCAAACAGCTTGGATGAGATGGACCCTTGGTCAATCATATTGCGACCGACGGTTGCAATTAGAGCAATGCGGTCCATAATTTCAATGTCATCCGGATTGCAACAAATTTGAATTTCATTTTTTACCTTGTAGACCACTTTTTTTAAGTCGCTGGTTTCCACAATGACACTGAACGAATCGATGCTCGTGGCCACATGTTCAATCCGCAAATCGTATTTTTCAAAAATTTCCAATGTTTTGCGAATGATTCCGATTTCATTCGACAATTGGGTTTTGTAGATGGTCATCGACGTAAAGTCATTTTTCCCGGCAATGCCTGTGATTGGATACTTGTTGGCTACCGCCTCGCAATCTTCCAATATCAGGGTGCCCTTTTCTTGTGGAGCATTGGTATTGAGAATATGAATGGGAATATTGCGATTGATGATGGGTTGTAAGGTTTCATCATGCAACACATTGGCGCCCATGTAAGACAATTCACGCAACTCCATGTGGGTAATCGACTCAATGCGCAATGGATTTTCAATGATGCGCGGATCCGCCATCAAGATGCCATTGACATCCGTAAAGTTTTCATACAAAGACGCCTCCACCAAGCGAGCTACAATGCTTCCCGTAATATCACTGCCTCCACGGGACAAAATCATGATTTCCCCATTGTCCAAGCTTCCATAAAACCCAGGAATGACCATGGTCGGATATTCCTGCAAATAGGCATTCATCGCCTTTTGGCTTTTCTCATAATTGATTGTTCCATCGTAGTGGAAAAACAGAAGGGTTGAAGCATCCACAAAAGGGCGGTTTAAATAGTTCGCCAACAATAACCCATTGAGGTATTCGCCTCGTGAAACCAAATAATCCACATTCATATGTTTGTGCAACTTGGATTCAATTAGTTCAAATTCTGCTTCTAAGTTCAATTCCAGTCCCAAATCATGGGCGATTGCTTTGTATCGTTCAAAAATCATATCCAAGATGGCATCGTAGGAAACCCCATACTTGACGTGTTCATAACACAAGTAGAGCAAATCGGTGATTTTATTGTCACTGCCATAGCGTTTTCCCGGTGCAGAACATACGATGAATTTACGGCTATCATCGGCTTCCACAATGGATTTTACTTTTTCAAATTGCCGCGCATCCGCTAACGATGAACCACCAAATTTTACTACTTTCAGCATTTCCTATTTTCCTTTCTTAGGACAATCTTGTCTTGAAATCGTGATACGTGAAGTGTTTGATCAACTCTACCCTTTGATCTTTGCGTAAATAATATAAACTCGGCAACCCCATTCCATTGAAAGTATTGTTTTTCACCATACTGTAGATGGCCATATCCAAAAAGACTACACGATCTTTGATGCGCAGTTCGTTGGCAAAACTATACTCGCCAATCACATCCCCCGCCAAACAAGTATTCCCAGCAAAGCGGTAGGTAAACGCGAGAGCATTTGCGTCTTGCGCTCCGACTACATTTGGACGGTAGGGCATTTCCAACACATCGGGCATATGACAGGCAGCGGAAGCATCCAAGATGGCTACGCGCATGCCGTTTTCCACCACATCCAATACTTCAC
>JBOGAI010000008.1:0-6120 GCA_051655665.1 Erysipelotrichaceae bacterium
ATTGGTAAAAAATGCCTGAAAATAATTTTTTGAGAAAAGGATTCGGTGAGCCTTTTCAATCTTTCATTCGCATTCTGGATGATTTTGTTTGTAAATACATGGTTAGAACCCAGTCCTGCCCGGACCATTTGCTCAATCAAATCGGCTTGCTCCGCAACAATGTCTTGATCAAAAATATCTTCAATTTCATCATTTAAATACTTAATCGCACGTTCTACTGCCTCCTGTGAAACCTTACATTTAGATAAGTGTGCTTTCAACATGATTGCGGTTGCATAGATGGTGTATTGCAATGGATTATCATGCTGATCACAGTGGAAACGCCCATTTTGTTGTTGTCTCTTCTCAAGCTCCCTGCAATGCAATTCCCAAACCTCTTGATATTGAACCGTGCATTGTTCCATTAATCGATTTAGGTTGTAAATACTCAAACTATAAGTCATAATGGTCTCCCTCCTCCAAAAGTTGTATAAAAAAAAGATAGTCTCTACTATCTTTCCAACAACATTATAACACACAATCCCATCTTGTGAAAATATAAATTAATGCATTTTCATAAAAAAAAAGACCATCGTGGTCTTTCATTGTAAAATGGAGCGGATGATGGGAATCGAACCCACGTAGTCAGCTTGGAAGGCTGAAGTTCTACCATTGAACTACATCCGCGAATGGTGACCCGTTGGCGACTCGAACGCCAGACCCTCTGATTAAAAGTCAGATGCTCTACCAACTGAGCTAACGGGTCAATACTGGTGCCGACTATAGGACTTGAACCCACAACCTACTGATTACAAGTCAGTTGCTCTACCAATTGAGCTAAGTCGGCGTTATTGACAAGTGATAGTGGCCTATTAAACGACCAAAATGGTGGGGGCTAACGGGCTCGAACCGCTGACCCTCTGCTTGTAAGGCAGATGCTCTCCCAACTGAGCTAAGCCCCCGCTTTTGATTGATGCACCTTAGTGCCCATTAATAATACCATTTATCAAAGGGGGTGTCAACCATCATTTTAATTTTTTTTAAATTGTTTGGTTGAAGGATGCAATAGCCCCATTCGCAGGACTATTGCACCACTTCTACGCCTACTAGTTTTGATAGGAATTAATGGTTTATTCTATTTTGCTGAGACTTCGTGAAGCAACCAAATCTACACCTAATTCTGCTATATTTTCGACAACGACATCACCTAACGCAACTGGAGCTACAACACTAAGCGTATTTATGATCTCCATCAGTTCCATTAGTTTTTCCTTCGGCACAGCGTTCGACGTTCTCACAGGTAGTCTTTTTAGTGCACCATTCGTAATTCGCACAGTCGTGGTCAGCATACGTTTTGGTGCAGTCATCTCACTTTTCGCATAGTGCGCGCCGCGAAGACATCGATTTCCGCTAACTATAATATTATCACCCTCACCATCAATTATTAGGTTACAGGAAAAGGGACAAATGATACATGTCATCTCTGTTCTCATTCTAGTTCCTCCTTGAGTCGGACAACAATTTGACTTGCACCTTCAAAATCTTTTGCCTTAATTGACATGCGCTCCATTTCAGCAGGGTTACAACGAATTTTACTGATTTCTTTGATGAGCACATCATCCTTCAGCACTTGTATTTTCACGTCCCTTTGCGGCTTTTTGACGCGAAAAAGAAGTTCTGTTTCATTCTCAATATCCAGGATAAATCGATTGGGAATCACATACCCAATTCCATTCCCCGCAACAACCTCGCATTGTTCGGTAGCAAAGCTGCGTTTTTTCAAAAAGACTGAAGCACTATGTCCTGCTTTTCGGCCTTCCGCAGACACGAAGTCGACCAAATCATGAACATGTAATACATTTCCGCACGCAAAGATTCCCTCAATATTCGTTTCAAGTGCGTCATTGACGATTGGTCCCCTTGTTATGGTAGAGAGTTCAATCCCTGCACCAAGGCTTAATTCGTTTTCTGGAATCAGACCTACGGACAGTAACAAGGTGTCCACCTCAAAGGTTTTTTGCGTTCCCTCTATCACTTGAAGATTCTCATCCACTTTGCTGATTTCGATTCGTTCCAGTTTTTCGTGTCCGATGATATTGCTTACAGTATGGCTTAAATATAGTGGAATATCGAAATCATCCAAACACTGTTTGATGTTGCGTGGGAGCCCATTGGAGTATGGCATGATTTCGGCAACACCCAACACTTTTGCGCCCTCCAAGATCATTCTTCTTGCCATAATTAGCCCAATATCACCACTTCCCAAGATAAAAACTTTCTTCCCAATCAAATACCCTTCCATATTAATATATCGCTGTGCTGTCCCGGCGGTCCATATCCCTTTGGGCCGTTCCCCTGGAATGGCGATCGCACCACGCGTACGTTCTCTACAGCCCATAGCCAGGATAATTGCATTTGCCTGTAACATGATATAACCTTCATTTTTGCTTACATATTCGATTTCTTTATCTGCGTTCATTCGAATTACCATTGCCTCACAACGGTATTCGATACCCAAGTGTAAAAAATGTTGGATTACTCGCTCTGCATAACTTGGACCGGTCAATTCTTCTTTGAATTCTTCCAATCCAAAGCCACTGTGGATACACTGCATTAAGATTCCGCCAAGTTCATAATTTCGCTCAAGAACAAGGATGGAATCGATTCCCTCTTCCTTGGCACGAATCGCGGCAGCCAACCCAGCGCTCCCACCTCCGATAATGACAAGATCATAGTGTTTCATCGATTCCCTCCAACTTTGGTTTCTTCCATCAAAATTTGTGTCCCCTCTGCATCGTAGTTGATTTCAAGAGGTGAAACATTTAAGGCCCTTGCTAGAATCTCCACAACATGCGGTTCACAAAAACCACCTTGGCAGCGTCCCATTCCCGGTCGAACCCTTTTCTTAACAGCTTTTACGGTACGGGCACCAGCAGGTCGGTTGATTGCATCAAGTATTTCACCTTCACTTACTTGTTCGCAACGGCAAACAATTTTACCATAGGCTGGATTTTGTTGGACGAAGGCATTTCGTTCTTCGTTGCTCATTTTTTTTAAAGATTGAAATCCTCTTCGGTTCGGGTTGAAGTTAATTTTTCTTTCCAACGTCAGTCTACTTGCAACAAGCTCGTCTACAACCTTCAACGCAATGGCTGGTGCACTTGCTAAACCGGGCGAATCAATACCAGCAACATTGATAAAACCTGAAAAACCTGGCATTTCCTCAATTATGAAGTCATGGGTATTGCTAGTTGCTCGTAACCCCGCAAATGTACGCACGTTGTTTTGCATCGGTATATTAGTAACAACCTTTTTCACACCTTCTCTTACCTTTGACAAGCCTTCATAAGTAGTGGGTACATCAACCATATTTTCCACTTCATCTGATGTAGGACCAAGTAGTATGTTTCTTGAAACGGTTGGTACAACCAGGATTCCCTTCCCTTTTGAAGAAGGCATTGGATAGATGACACGATTGACTAGCATATTCGAGGCGTGATCAAGTACATAGTATTCTCCAATGCGTGGGCGAATTGAAAAGGAGAGCTCTGGATTGACCATTTTTGCAACCTGTTCACTATATACCCCAGATGCATTGATAATAAGTTTTGTATTGAAGCACTCCCTTAATCCAACCACCTTGTAGCCACCTGCAATTTTAACTATGTTTATTACTTTCTCATTTAGTCTAAGTTCCACTCCATTATCAATGGCATTTTCCATTGCAGCAATACATACTTCCCATGGATATACAATAGCCGTCGAAGGCAGCGACAAACACATGAGAACTTCGGAGCTTAAATTGGGCTCAAGTGAGGCAGCTTGTTCGCGTGTTAGCATTTCACAGGCAATTTCACGCAATTGGGTTTGTTTATACATTTGTTCCAGATGCTCTACTTCTTCTTCTGTTGTCGCGGCGACAAATGCCCCACAACGCACGAACTGAAATTGTAGTTCTTTTGATAGAGCCTCATACAAAGCATTCCCCTGTTTGTTCAACGTTTTTTTAATCGTACCATCTTTGGGGTCATGACCCGAATGAATGATTGCGCTATTCGCCATTGAGGTCCCATTTGCGACATCATTTTCCTTATCAATGACAATAACCTTAAGTTTATATTTTGACAGTTCTCTAGCGATTAACGAGCCACAAACGCCAGCGCCAATGATTACAACATCGTACATGTAATCCTCCTTTTAAAAAAATGCAAAACGATATCGCCTTGCACTTTTCTCACCTTGTCTTAATATGCTGTTTTCTAGATGATGATGCAAAATTAGTCATGGAAGGCTTGTGTAGCCCGTACTGCTCTTTTCCATCCTTTGTATAGTTGTTCACGTTCCTCAACTTGCATAGTGGGAACAAATACTTTTTCTATTTGAATTTTATTGCGAATTTCGTCCAATGATACAAATAATTTGCACCCAAGGCCCGCAAGCATGGCAACCCCTAGTGCAGTACTCTCTATGTTTTTAGGACGTTCAACAGGCGTTCCCAAAATATCACTTTGAAATTGCATCAAGAAATTATTGCGCGCTGCGCCACCATCTACACGCAAAACACTTAACTCAATACCAGAGTCGTTTTCCATCGCCTTGATGATGTCTTTCGTTTGATAATCCAGCGATTCAAGCGTTGCTCGAATGATTTGATTCTTGGTGGTACCTCGGGTTAATCCAAAAATGGATCCACGCGCCTTATCATCCCAGTATGGTGCACCTAACCCAACAAATGCAGGCACAAAGTACACACCATCCGTGGTAGCTATTTCTCTTGCAAAGAATTCCGTATCAGCGGCCTTTTCAATTAAGCGGATTCCATCGCGCAGCCATTGAATGGCACTACCTGCGACAAATACCGATCCTTCAAGCGCATAATGTACTTTCCCATTGATTCCCCAGGCTAGTGTCGTCAATAAATTGTAATTCGATTTAATTGGTTTTTCTCCCGTATTCATCAACAAAAAGCATCCAGTGCCATATGTGTTTTTTGCAAGGCCAGGATTCCAACACATTTGTCCAAATAGGGCTGCCTGTTGATCTCCCGCTACTCCACTGATTGGAACTTCTTTCCCAAAAAAATGGTAGGGTGCTGTAGTTCCAAAGACTCCCGAGCTCTCTTTGACTTCAGGAAGCATAATGGCAGGAATGTCGAGCAAAGCGAGAATCTCTTCGTCCCATTTTAAGTCATAGATGTTATACAACATGGTGCGGGAAGCGTTCGAGTAGTCTGTAGCATGCACCTTCCCACCAGTGAGCTTCCAAATAATCCATGTATCAATTGTTCCAAAGAGGATTTTTCCATTTTCCGCATCTTTTCTTATTGTAGCGTCCTGATCTAAAATCCACTTAATTTTGCTTGCGCTAAAATACGCATCAATAACCAAACCTGTTCGGTCCTTTATAAAATTTTCTTTCCCGTCTTCTTTAAGTTGATCGCAAATCACGCTACTTTGTCGAGATTGCCATACGATTGCCTTATAGATCGGAAGGCCGGTTTGTTTATCCCATAGGACAGTTGTTTCCCTTTGATTTGTGATTCCAATACCCACAACTTGTTCAGGGGAGATTCGCGATTTTTGGATTACCTCGGCCATTACCGCAAGCACTGATAACCAAATTTCGTTCGCATCTTGCTCAACCCAACCAGGATGGTCAAAATACTGGGTAATTTCATGTTGAGCGATGGCAATTTCCTCTAGATCACGATTGTAAATGATGGCTCTTGTGCTGGTTGTTCCTTGATCAATCGCCAAAAGATATTGTTCCATATTTAGAATCCTCCATATAGTTCCATCTTAACACATCAAAAATGCGCTTACAACGTGAATCGAGCCGAGTTATCTCGGCTCGAACCGTACGGTCTTTTTTTGTATACCTACTTAATATATACAGGGAGACCAAAACCCGTCCTACGGCTGTACGTTTAGCACCGCAGGCTGGTCCCAACAACCTGAGAGACAAGTATATTTCTTGCCCCTACAAGGTCACGATGAGCCCGTAGTCCACACTCACATTGATACATTCGATCAATGGGATTGTTGATTCTGCCACAGTCAGGGCAGCGTTTTGAAGTCAAATATGGATTCACGTAATAAACGCGAATGCCATTTTTCTTTGCTTTATAGAGAATCTGATTTT
>JBOGAI010000009.1:0-2652 GCA_051655665.1 Erysipelotrichaceae bacterium
ACCATTGCATCATATGGCATGTTTGGAATGGCTCCACGGTTTTCCACGATAACCAAGAACTTTTCCTTGGTATCATTTTTTAGGGCAATAGCTAAATCACAAATCCAGTTTCCATGCTCTCCTGCATAGAAGGCTTTCTCATCGATTTCGCCTGTTTCTAGATAGTTGTCAATGCATTCAAACAAGGTCTTTTCTCTTGTCTCCATTACTTCATTTGCTCTGGTGTGTTCTACGTTGGAGTGTGATACGACATTGTCTGGGAACAAATAGTAATTCATATACGTATTTGGCAAATAATCAGGGAAATACTCTAACATTTCATATACACTTTCCCAGGTATGCAACCAATCACTGGAAGCATGTCGGTTTTGCGTTTCTTCTTCATACTTGCGAATGGCATCCAAATACACTTTTGGGAATAGTGTTTTATTCTCTTTGATATACTGCTTTAGCTCTACTAGGATATCTTGTCCTTTGTGACGCAATCCGGTGAACCAACCAAAATGATTCAACCCAAAGTAATCATAATCGATTTCACTAATGTCGCTAATATTAAGACATTTTGCAATCATGTCAATGATTGCAATGGGCATATCACAAACATTAATGATACGAGCATCGGGTCTTAGTTTTCTACATGCTTCCGATACAATGGCTGCAGGATTGGAGTAGTTAAGAATCCAATAATCGTTCGCAGCATACTTTTCAACATCATCAATCATCTCAATCATCGGATTGATGGTGCGCAGTCCATAGGCAAGTCCACCAGCCCCACAAGTCTCTTGTCCGACACAGCCATGTCTCAATGGAATCTTTTCATCTTGTTCACGCAATTCATAACGTCCCACACGCATTTGCGCAAAGACGAAACTAGTGTTTTCATACGCTTCTTTTTTGTCATAGGTAACGGTCAGCTTGATGTTTGATTTTAGATCTTCTTTCAAAATCCAATCAATCAGCACTGCAATTTTATCTTGTCGTGTTCGATCGATATCGTATAAGCGGATTTCGGTCAAATCCAGTTCTTTTTCTTTCTTGGCAATTGATTTTACAATACCTGGAGTAAAGGTACTTCCTCCTCCTACAATGGTAATAATCATTATGCAACTCCTCCTGACTCTGCTAGATAATCTTCTAATCTTTTACGAATGGAACCAACTTGTAACCCATATACGATTTGAATGTCACAGTCTTTTTCCACAATACCACTATTTTTAATAGCATTTAGTTTTTCCTTGTCCAATAGACTGGTATCTTTCACACGAATGCGAAGTCTTGTAAAACAGTTGTCAATAGATTCAATGTTTGCTTCTCCACCAAACCCCTGTGCAACAACCATAATTGCGTCATCACTTGACTCTAATACTTTTGCACCTGTTCTTTCTTTTGCCGTTGCGCCTTCTGGTTTTGATTCCTCTTGACGTCCCGGTGTTTTCAAATTGAATTTCTTGATCAAGAATACAAACACAAAGTAGTACACCACCATTTGAATAAATCCTAAAAGAAACATCATAGGCAGATTGGTCAATTCAACCCCAGCAACCATGTTGGAAATCGTCGTAGAAATGATGTTTGCTCCAAACATGACACGTACATTGAAGATGCTTAACAAGGCAATGAATAGTCCTGAAAGTCCTGCATGTACCAACCACAACAGTGGTGCAGTAAAGCAGAACAAGAAGTCAATGGGTTCAGTGATGGAAGCCAATAAACTCATCGCAACCAACGGAATCAACAACGCTTTCACATTGGCTTTATTTTCTTTGTATGCTGTACGGATAAAGGCAGCGGCAATCCCTACATAACCAAAGTATTTCGTAAAGCCAATGGCTGTATACAAAATGGAATTGGAAAACTCACTGACGCCCATGGACATTTCCGTATAGAAAACCGCATAAGGCCCAACAATGACTTGTTCCCCTAATTGCATTACCCCGCCCAAATCGGTATAAAGGAATGGCGTATAGATCAAATGATGTAATCCAGTAGGCAACAAGAAACGCTCTAGAAAGCCATATAAGAAGAAACCAAAGTCACCAGAAGATTTAATGGTGCTAGCCAAACTTCCAATAGCAATTTGAGCATACGGCCATACAAAGGTTGCAACAACCCCAAATACAATCGAAACCAAAATCATTAAGAAGAAACTAAAGCGGACTCCACTATAAATTTGGAATACTCCTTTGAATTGTTTGTGTGAGGATTTATTGAAGACAAGCCCGGTAATCACCCCAATAAGGATTCCTCCAAAGACTGACATGTCAATACTTTGAATGCCTAGGAATACGGCTTGTCCCGTACCCAAAAGCCCTGTACCTTGTACTGACTCGGCCAATAGTCCAAAATGGCTAAGTGTAGTGTTACTTGCTGTTAAGTACATAAAGTATGACATTAACGCAATCAATGCTGCATGATGCTTCTCTTTTTTCGCAAGTGCTGCCGCAATCCCGACTGGGAATATGACATGTAAGTTATTGATGATGAAGATTATACAGTTATAGATCAAATTCCCCACAAGTTGGATGATGGAATTGTTTAGAAAAGGCAACATCTCACGGATGTTTTCATTTGTAATCAATACCCCAAGCAGCATTACCATACCGGCTACGGATAAATACATTAATGGTTGAATCATAGCCTTGGAAAAGGTTT
>JBOGAI010000010.1:0-6502 GCA_051655665.1 Erysipelotrichaceae bacterium
GATTTCACACCTGAAATGAGCGCAATGATGGGTTCTTCATTGGCACTGTGCATTTCAGATATTCCTTTCAATGGACCGATTGCAGGTGTCATTGTGGGGCGTGTGAATGGAGAATATATTATTAACCCAACTGTCGCACAAATGGAGCAATCTGACATTGAATTGGCGGTTGCCGGTACCAAAGAGGCAGTCAACATGGTAGAAGCTGGTGCAAAAGAAGTCAGTGAAGAAGCCATGTTGGGGGCGATTTTGTTTGGACATGACCACATCAAACAATTGTGTGCCTTCCAAGAAGAAATCATTGCTCTTGTTGGAAAAGCAAAACGTGACATCGCGTTGTATGAAGTGGATGCTGCGTTGAATAGTGAAGTGCGTGGTTTGGTGCAAACGCGTTTGGAAGAAGCCGTGCGCATCAAAGAAAAGCTCGTTCGTTATGGAGCAATCGATGATTTGGAAGATGAAATGGTTGCGATGTACGAACAACGTGACTATGCAGATGACAAAACCAAAACCAAAACAATCAAACAAGTCAAAGAGATTTGTCATGATATCGTAAAAGATGAAGTGCGTCGCTTGATTACAGTCGAAAAAGTACGTCCTGATGGTCGTGCGATTACAGAAATCCGTCCTTTGGATTCTCAAATCGACTTGTTGTCAAGGGTGCATGGTAGTGCAATGTTTACACGTGGGGAAACGCAGGTGTTGTCCGTAACTACTTTGGGTGCGGTCAACGACAATCAAATCGTCGACGATTTGACGGAAATCGAAACCAAACGGTTCATGCATCACTACAATTTCCCACCATACAGCGTGGGTGAAGTAGGACGTATGGGCGCGCCTGGTCGTCGTGAAATCGGACATGGTGCGCTAGGGGAACGTGCCTTGTTGCAAGTTCTTCCAACATTGGAAGAGTTCCCATACACCATCCGTGTTGTTGCGGAAGTATTGGAATCCAACGGTTCTTCTTCTCAGGCGTCGATTTGTGCGGGATCCATGTCGCTGATGGCGTCAGGTGTACCAATCAAAGCACCCGTTGCCGGAATCGCAATGGGGCTTGTGAAACAAGACGATTACTATACTGTATTGACAGACATCCAAGGGATGGAAGACCACCTTGGGGATATGGACTTCAAAGTAGCGGGAACCGCTGATGGGATTACCGCGTTGCAAATGGATATCAAAATTGATGGATTGACACGCGAAATCTTTGAAGAAGCATTAACGCAAGCCAAAATTGCACGTATGCAAATTTTGGAAAACATGAATGCCGTGATTTCTTCACCACGCAACCATGTTGGCAAATATGCTCCGAAAATTCATCAAATGCGTATTGAAGTTGACAAAATCCGCGAAGTCATTGGACCTGGTGGAAAAATGATCAACTTTATCATCGCAGAGTGTGACAATGTGAAAGTAGACATCGAAGACGATGGACGCATTGTAATCTACCACCAAGATCAAAATGCGATCGACAAGGCAGCACAAATGATCTCCAACTTGGTCAAAGTTGCTCAAGTCGGAGAAATCTATGATGCGAAAGTCGTGCGTATTGAAAAGTTTGGTGCGTTTGTTCAATTATTCCCAGGCACCGATGGATTGTTGCATGTTTCGAAAATCAAACATGAGCGTGTTGAAAAAGTAGAAGACATTTTGAAAATTGGAGACATCGTCAAAGTTAAAGTTGTTGAAATCGACGAAAAAGGTCGTGTCAACGTTTCGGCTAAAGCATTGATTGAAAAACCAAAAAGTGATTCTGAAGATTCAAAAAGCGAATAATCAGGGAAGGAAGTAGGCAACTACTTCCTTTTTTTTGCGTAAGAGTTGAAAAAATGGCCAATTATGGTATAAATGTGGCAAAGGAGGATCGATATGAGACGCTTTTTTACATTTGTGATCCTAGTGTTGTTAACACTTGCTAGTATTGTCTTTTTTGTCAATCGCTTCGAAACCAAAAATGATGCAATCGATGAATCCAAAGTAGTCATCGTCACTACTTTGTTTCCGATATATGATTTTTCCAAGGCGCTATTAAAGGAGAAGGCGGAGGTGGTCTTGCTGCTGCCTCCAGGGGTGGAGTCACACAGCTACGATCCCTCTCCACGGGATATGATTTTGATTAAGAATGCAGATTTGTTTGTGTATACCTCCGATGCAATGGAACCCTGGGTCTCTTCGCTGACCACACTCATTCCACAAGAGCGTACCATCGCAGCGAGTGATGGGATTGTATTGCAGCAATTTGAGCAAGGGCAACCCGAAGAGGACCATGCAGAAGACCACGATGACGATCATGACCGTGAGGGGGGAGACCCACATGTGTGGCTTGATCCCATTCATGCAATGGTGATGGTTGAAAACATCGCACAGGCTTTGGTTGAATCGCACCCTGAGCTAAAGGACTTTGTTGAGGCAAACAAAGCTGCCTACATCGAGGAACTTACGCAATTGGATCAGTTGATTCGAAGAGAAAGTGACACCATTTCCAATAAGACCATAGTGTTTGGAGGACATTATACCTTTGGGTATTTTGCACAACGTTACGGATATCAATTTGTTACGCCGTATCGTTCACTCTCGCCCGACGCAGAGCCCACCCCACGTTCCATTACCAAAATGATTAGTGAAATCAAACAAAATGACGTGGGTACCATTTTTTATGAGGAACTCGTAGAGCCTCGTGTGGCCAGTGTGATTGCAGAGGAGACGGGAGTGAAAATGCTAGAGCTCAGCGGTATCCATAATGTTTCAAAAAAACAACTGGAAGAAGGAATTACATATATTGCATTGATGCAACGCAATATTTCGGCATTGAAGGAGGGATTGAAGTGAGTGAGGTTTTGGTAGACGTAGCACACCTTAGTGTGTCATATGGAAAAAACCATGTGTTGGACGATTTGAATCTGACCATTTATGAACAAGATTATATTGCCATCGTCGGACCAAATGGTTCGGGCAAAACGACGCTGATTCGCGCATTGACTGGGATTTTGAAGGAGTTTGAAGGCGAAATCCGTTATGGAAAAGTCCTAGAAAAAGGGGGGATTGGGTACTTGCCACAACGTGTTTTGCGCTTTGACGAAAACTTTCCTGCACGGGTGGAAGAAGTGGTCGCCTGTGGGTTACTCGGCGCGAAGCGAGGGTTCAAACGCATCAGTGATCAAGATCGCAGCAAAATCGTGGCCGTCTTGGCCTCACTTGGCATTGAACATCTGCTTCAAGAGCAAGTTTCCGACTTGTCAGGTGGCCAACAGCAACGGGTTTTGCTAGCAAGAGCGCTTGTCGGTAATCCGGCATTGCTGATTTTGGATGAGCCAACCAGTGCGTTGGATGCGAAAATCCGCAAGGAATTCTATGCCATCCTCAAAGAGTTAAACGAAGCTCGAGGCATTACCATCTTGTTGGTCAGCCATGATTTTACAGCAGTGGAACGGCAGGCCAAGAAACTGCTTTATTTAGGGCAAGATCAAACCTATTACGGTGATTTCACCAGTTTCATCCGCTCAAAGCTAAACGCTAGCGAGGAGGACCACGATGAACGTTACTGAGTTGCTTGTGGAAGCCTTGCAAAGCGGCTTCATGTTGCGGGCCATGGGGGTCGGGGTCTTGATTGCCATCTCTTCGGCGATTTTGGGTGTGTTCTTGGTCTTGCGCAAGTATGCCATGATCGGGGATGGATTGGCCCATGTCAGCTTTGCAACCGTCGCCCTTGCGCTGGTGCTGAATCAAAGTCCAATCTTGCTGTCCATTCCACTGGTCAGTTTGGCTTCCATCTTCATTTTGCGTTTGTCCCAATCCGCGAAGTTGCATGGAGATGCTGCCATTGGAGTGGTATCGTCTACCTCCCTTGCCATTGGGATTGTGCTTTCTTCAGTGGCGCAAGGATTTAATGTGGATTTGTTTTCCTACCTGTTTGGAAGCATCCTGGTCATCCGCGAAATTGAAGTGATACTCTCAATTGTGTTGTCCATTTTGGTCATTGGATTGGTAGCCTATTACTACCACGATTTGTTTGCGATTGCCTATGACGAAGAATTTGCGCAGCTGGTCAACATTTCGGTTGATCGAATGAATGTGTTGATTGCGGTTTTAAGTGCCATCACCATCGTGTTGGGCATTCGCGTGCTGGGTACGATGCTGATTTCTTCTTTGATTATTTTTCCATGCATATCGGCAATGCAACTTGGCAAAGGATTTCGCTTTACGATTGTCTTTGCTGCGTTTGTTGCAGCCATCAGCGTGGTCAGCGGGGTGCTTTTGTCCTTCGTATTGGATCTGCCAACCGGGGCGACCATTGTGGTCATGCAAGCCATATTGTTTGGGTTGCTTTATTTGTATCGTAAAGTCGTACGCGCATAATTGTGGGAATGGTGTTGGTTCAAAATTGCCATTCTGGGATTACAAGCTATAATGAAAATAGTAAAATACCTTCTTGTATTATAGGGGATTGGAGGCTCACATATGCAATTTGTCGATGGGTTCTTTTATGCATTTTGGATTTTATTGGGGGTTCAAATCGTGCTGATGTTGGGGATGGCGCGGTTAACCTATTTGTATAGCAGAGTCATCATTCGTGTTGATCACAAAAAAGTGATACCGTTGGACGCTGTCTTGCAAAAACTATTAGAACGGCTAAACAGTGAGAAGCGAAACCGTTTGTCGAAATGGTTTACCTTGCGAAAATTGCGTTGGGTCGAAGATTTTGTGGCGTATAATTTGTCCTACAACGAAATGGAAGTCGTGAACGTCGAAGCAAAAGAAATGGCGGTACTTCCAAATGTGCCAACACCTGCTACGCTTTCTCATTTGGTGGATGTGTGGCAAGAAGGGGTAGAACCCAATTCCTTTTTGACATTGCTTGCCAGCATGGAATTGACTCTGATTCAGCCCGAACAAGGCTATGAATACAATCCTGAAACGATGGAGTCTGTTGAACCGATAACCACGGAAGTTCAAGGATATGTAGTCGAGAAGTGCTTGCGCGTTGGCTTGCAATCCAGTGTACAACCAACCAGCGTGTGCAAAGCGGTTGTCATGCTCAAAGCACTTTCGTCACACCCTGAAGCAGTACTTGAAACGTCAGCGATTGCGCAAAACGAAACGCTGGATCAAGGCGAACAAGCCGACGAAATGATGGATAGTCAAGAGGTAGTGGAGATAAAATAGAGGAGCGCTTGCTCCTTTTTTTTGTAGTGTTTTCCATTCGGCTAGAGTAAGCCCAAGTGTAGTTGTTGTGGGGGGGGCGCAGCCCTCGATTGGATGATTTTGTTGATGAAAAGGGGCAATGAAATCCGAAAAGAGTGGATTGTAACCGTTTAAATAAAACCTGAAAAATTTTCAAAAATATGGCTTTTTGAGTGTGATTTTCGTTTATATCGGTAAATAAATGTGGTACAATAATCAAAAGAGGTGATTGTTATGGAATGGATGAAAATGACGAAAGAAGAACAACAATCGTTTGTCAGCGATCTTAGAGGGCTGATTAACGTAAATAGTGTATTGGATACGACAACTGCAGGTGCGAATGCACCTTTTGGTGCAGGGGTTGCACAAGCGCTTGAGTACATGAAACAAATGGGGATAGCAGCTGGGTTTAAAGTAAAAGAATACGACGGCTATGCCCTTGTTTTGGAGTGTGGATCAGGTGAGGAAAGCGTCGGTGTATTGGGGCACTTGGATATCGTTCCCATCGGGGAAGGGTGGACCAAGGACCCTTTTGGCGGTGAAGTGGTTGATGGCTACATGTTTGGTCGTGGGGTTATTGATGACAAAGGACCAAGCATCGCAGCCTTTTATGCATTGAAAAAAGTAAAAGCACAACTGGAACAAATGAACCGCCGTGTGTTATTGATTTTTGGTGGAGACGAAGAAAGCGGAATGAGCTGCATGGACCACTATGCCAAAGTGGGAGAAATTCCGACAATGGGCTTTGTGCCGGATGCAGACTTTCCTGCGGTTTACGGTGAAAAAGGCATTTTGCGCTTGAAGCTGAAAACGAATCAAAAGAATGCCATTGTGTCCATGCATGCGGGAACCCGTCCGAACATCGTAATCGGGAAAGCCAATGCACTTGTGGCGGAATGGAACGAATCCTTGCAAACGCAATTTGATTTCTATCTGGAAACCAATCAATTGGAAGGGCATGTTGAAGTGGGCAGTGAAGGAACACGTTTGTTTATGGACGGTGTCTTCTCCCATGCGGCATGGCCATACAACGGAGTGAATGCCGGAATCCACTTGATGAATTTTATTGGATGTGGTTATCACGATGCACTGCTTAAAGGTTTGGCTCAAATGTTGAAAGACTGGAGAGGAAGTGGTGCTGGTATGGCGTTTGAAGGGGCCTACATGGGCTTTTTGACCATGAACCCTGGAATCATCCACGTAGAAGATGACCACATTGAAATCACGCTTGACATTCGCTATCCAAATGACACCGATGTCGATGCGATCGTAGGCGGTTTACAAGCCAAACTTGAATCAAACCACCTTGCTGTAGAGGTTA
>JBOGAI010000011.1:0-5648 GCA_051655665.1 Erysipelotrichaceae bacterium
GACCCCTTTTACCCCCGGGATATTGTCGGCACTATCTCCCATCAAGGCTTTCAAGTCAATGATGCGCTTTGGTGCAAAGCCATAACGAGTCTGCATCGCCGTCTCATCCATCAATTCCATTTCGGAGATGCCCTTTTTCATCAACATGACTTTGGTTGTGGAATCAATGAGTTGCAACAAGTCTTTGTCAGAAGTCAAAATGGTTGTATCCCATTCTGGATGATGCGCGGCAATCGAACCGATAATGTCGTCTGCTTCAAAGCCTGGCATTTCCAAACGTTTTACCCCTAGTGCATCCAAGAACTCACGGACGATTGGAAACTGAATAATCAAATCTTCATCGACTTCTTTTCGTGTACCTTTATAATCGGCAAATTGTTCATGACGAAACGTCGTTTTCCCAGCGTCAAACGCCACCAAAATGGCATCGATTTCCAAAAGGTCCAATGCCTTGTAAAACATATTCATAAAGCCATAGACGGCATTGGTTGCAATGCCGCTAGAGGTGCGCATCATTTGCCCACTGTACAAGGTTGCATGGTAAGCGCGAAACAGCATTGAGTTTCCATCAATGAGTAATAATTTTTTCATATTTTGCTCCTTCTAGCAAAAAAAGACCCATGGTCTTAATTTGCGATTGATTCTAATACTTCGAGGTTTTCGTACATAATGGACTGATAGTTTTTATTGGCCTGAATATCAGCGCCGGTAATGGACGATAAGTTGTGTAATTTCACTGGAATAAGGCCCAATTCACTTACCAATTGGTCGTACAAAACACGCATATCAGCGGTCATATTCGGCTCTTCGGCAATGTAGCGCACGTTGTCGATCCGGATGCGTTCTTTGATGACCGCCAACTGTGCCGCGTTTGGCAAAACACCGTATTTAGACATGATAATGGGATACACATTAATCCCGTAAGATTTTTGCCAGTTGCCAAAGCTTGGTGTCATCGTGATGATGGACACTTGACTGGACCGATTACGCAACACTTGGTATTCCGCATCCAAACGAGCCAATTCGACTTCCAACGTTTCAAAATTCGAACGGAAAAACGACTCTTTCTCCGGCAAAAGTGTTGATAGATGATCGGTAATCGTTTTGGCCATCGAGGTCATGGCAATGGGATCCATCCAAATCATCGGATCGTTCACATACGTATTCACATTGTCAAAGGCCGTGGAATCGTAATAAGGTTTTTCTACATTAACCGTATTTCCATCAATGTACAAAGTCAAATAGCGTTGGAATTTATAGATTGCAGATTGGGTAGACAAATCCACTAAGGTCACCCCGCTCTCGCGGATCTCATCAATATAAATTTCATAATACGGCTCTAATCCCCCGATATAGAATAAAACATCGGCGTCATCCAATTCTAGGGCATAAGAATTGGTAATGTTCGAGCGTTGTACGACTTGGTTGTCTCCAATGGTACATGTATCGATGACCTCTCCTCCAATTTCATTGATTAAATAATGAATTGGATAGACGGTGGAACATACTTTTATTTTTTTAGGCGAACATGCTGTTAAGGGAACTAGCAGCATAATAAAACAGAGTAACAATTTTTTAGTCATAGAAAGCCTCCCATTCTCAAATATTATATCATAATCAATGCGCATTTTTATATTGTTTCAAAAAAAAGAAGGGTTTCCCCTTCCTTATTTGATTACACGTATTTTTTCATTGAAACGGATGCGATGTTCCCGAATTTCCAAATAATCTTCCACAACGCTTTCTAACAAAAGCAAGCCCATGGCAAATACCGCATTGACGATCAGGGTTAAAAATTCACGCACCACAAACCATTCAACCAACGAAATTTGATAGTTGAAGAAGATGTAGTACAGAAAGTACAAGGCCAAATCCTTGATAAACAAGGTGGACAACACCAGCATCAGTTTCTCAAAAAAGGTATTGGTAAGGTGCCGCTCCCAATATTGGATGAGCCCGGCAATCAATACATACACCACTCCATAAACCAGTGGTTGTTCCGTAAAGAAAAAGCCATAAAGTAAACCACATACTGCAGCAAACAAGTAGCGATCGACCCGTTCCATCCCGATGCTAATCAGTACCCAATACATAAAGCCCAGGTTGGAAATAAACAGAAAAGCAGTAAAGGAAAAATCATTGGGAAGAATGAGCGCCAGTAACGAATCCACCAAGAAGGCCAAAACCAACAACGCGATTTTGATGTTCATCTTAACTTCCCTGCTTCAGCACACTAACATACTGGAAATTTTGGAAATCAGCATCTGGTGTTACGTATATTGTTTTTCCCAACTGGTTGTTTAAGTTTACGATTTCGTTGATTTTCCCAATGTTGATGCCAGGCGGAAAAACGCCTCCCATTCCGCTGGTCACGACATGATCGCCCACTTTTAAATCATCGTTGTTGCTGAAAAGGCGAACGACGAAACTTTTCTTGTTTACATCATAACTTTCCAGCACTGCATCCACACTTTGATTGGATCCATATATGATCTTGGTAGAAACTTTATTCGACTTATCGGTCGTCGTCAACAGTTTGACTTTCGCGCTGGTTGGATACACCTCTTCCACTCTGCCAATTAAGCCCTTGGAGCTGATCACGGCCATATTTTTAGCCAACCCTTGGTTCTCTCCAACATCGATCATCAAGTAGTTGTTCCACATTTCTTGGTCCCGCAATATGACGTTGGCATTGACCTTTTGGTAGGTTGCGTAGCGATCTTGGATGGCCAGCAGCTCTTTGAGTTCTGTCAACTGTCTGGTATTTTCTTGGTATTCGTACGCATTGAACTGCATTTTCGCAATTTCCTGCTTTAACACCTCATTTTCTAGATGCACTTGCCACAACGTCTGAAAATCATCAACAAGGTCACTGACAAAGGCAACCGGTCCATCGATGATGGCATATTTGAGCATAGTAAAAGCATTGTATGTCACACCACTCACACTCTTCGCACTTTGCAAGGAGCTGGTAATGATTATAAACGAGGAAAGAAACGCTATGATTGCGAACAATATTTTTTGGTATCTTGTAAATTTCATCTTATCACCTAGAAAACATTATACGGCTTTCCTAGCGTTCTTTCAATCAAATTATCCCCTATTGCATTTTAAAGGTTTAATTGCCCCAACTAATGTCAATGCCAGGAATTCGCACTTTGCCTCGCGACGAGGTCAGCAACTTCAAAATTGCCGCGGCTCCGGCAGCAAGGGCTAGGTACGTAAGAAGCGTTGCACCGGTGACGATTTCCGCCCCCCAGGTAGTCTTGCATTCTTGCTCACTCAACATTTCGACCATTGTTTCACCTCCTTCTACCCACTCATTGACCGATTTCACTTTTTTCCCTAAAACCTATTGCCTTTTTCAGTGGTTTTGCATATAATGATAAGGCAGTTATGAAAGATTGGCCGAGCGGCTTAAGGCACCATCTTGGAAAGGTGGCGTAGGTAACACTACCGTGGGTTCAAATCCCACATCTTTCGCCAGATGCAACCAACAGATCGAAATGATCTGTTTTTTTTATGTTAATCGAACCAAAAATTGGCTACCCCATAAGGGTAGCCTTTGTTTTTATAATGCTATGGTATTATTCTACTTCTACGCCAACCAAATCATACGGCAATGCTTTTGTGATTTTCACGTTTACAAAGGTTCCAAAAGGAATGGCGCGCTCCGCCTTGAATTTGACCATTCCATCCACTTCATCTGGAGCACTGTTTTTCCCGCGTCCGCGATACATTCCAATCAAACCTTCTTGGGATTCCACCAACACTTGGATGGTTTCACCAAGGAAACGCTCGTTGTTTTTCAAGGAAATGGCTTCTTGCATTTTCATGATTTCGCTTTTGCGTTGTTCCTTCACTTCTTCCGCCAACGAATCCGCCATGTCGTAGGCTGCAGTATCTTCCTCCGGAGAGTACGTAAAGGCACCCAAAGAATCCCATTGCGCCTTTTGCGTGAATGAAGCAAGGTTCGCAAACGCTTCTTCGCTTTCTCCAGGGAAACCTACGATGTACGTACTTCTAAGCGTTGGACGCACAAAGGTTTGACGCAATTTTTCAATCAATGTCAAGGCATCTTGCATCGTTCCACGACGATTCATTTTCACAAGCATTTCATCATCTGCATGTTGCATCGGAATGTCGAAATACGGCACGACCTTATCGAGTTTCGCCATTGTCGCAATCAATTCGTCATTGATCTCATCGGGATACATATACAAAATACGAATCCATACAAAGCCTTCGATTTGATTGAGCTCTTCTAGTAACGCACCCAGGGCATAACGACCATACAAATCCAATCCGTATTTCGTCGTATCTTGCGCTATCAACACCAATTCTTTAACCCCACGTGCCGCCATTGCTTTGGCTTCTTCAATCAATCCTTCCATTGGGTAGCTGACATTGCCCCCACGGATCAAAGGAATGGCACAATACGTACAACGGTTAGAGCACCCCTCAGCAATTTTCAAATAGGCCGTCCATGGTTTGGAGGAATACATACGCTCGCTTTTGCGGTACGTAACCAAATTTTCACCAAATTCTTCGGCCAATATTTCATGCATTTGATCGTATTCCTTGATGGCGATGATCCGATCAATTTCCGGAAGCTCCGCTTGCAATTCCGCTTTATAGCGTTCGGCCAAGCACCCTACAACCACAAGTTTCTTGCAGTTTTCTTTTTTGTATTCGGCCATCTCCAAAATGGTGTTGATTCCTTCTTCCTTGGCTGAATTGATAAATCCACACGTATTGATTACAATGGCCTCCGCTTGCGAAGCATCGTTCACCAATTCGTGATTCCCACTTTTCAGCATCCCCATCATTTTTTCACTATCCACTAAATTCTTACTACATCCCAGTGATACAAACCCAATTTTCATAACGTACCTCTTTTCTAACCTCCTAAATATAGCATTAACCTATCGAAAAGTTAAGAGTGAATTGTCAAACATCATCTTTTTTTATGTTATAAAAAGGGGACGCCACGGCGTTCCCCTTTTGAATTTGGTATTTTTCAATCCATTACACCTTTATTACCTTGTTTAGCGATAGCGGATGACTTTCCATGCTTGAATGATGATGGTCGGAACCATGGCCAAGAAATAAATCGTCAACAGTTCAGGACCTCCAATTGCCGAAACCGCGAAAATATCGCGCAATGCGGGAATCAACAAGATCATGTTTAGGAAAACAAAACCAAGTAGAAATGCATAGATACTGTAGACATTGGAGAAAAACCCGATTTCAAAGATGGACGCACGTCCACGGCAGTTGAATCCATGCAACAAACGTGCCAAGCAAAGCGTTGAAAACGCCAAGGTGGTCGCCATTTGCGGATTTTCACGCATTCCGATGAAATACGCATACATCGTTACAATCCCAATCAAGACACCCTGCACAACAATGTTCAAGGTCGTTTGTTTGTTTAAAATTGGTTCATCGATGGAACGCGGTTTGTCACGCAACAAATCTTTTCCTGGTTTTTCTACTCCAATCGCAATCGCGGGCAAACTGTCCGTTACCAAGTTGATAAAGAGCAAATGCACCGGTAAAAACGGTTTGGGCAGCGCCGCTAAGGTCGCAAACAGAACACACAAAATTCCTGACAAGTTTCCTGAGAGCAAATAACTAATGGAGTTACG
>JBOGAI010000012.1:0-2309 GCA_051655665.1 Erysipelotrichaceae bacterium
TGATACGGCAGTGATGCCTTTTGGATTTGGGTTGCATCCAGGTTTCGCCTTGGATCCACGGATTGGCAAACAAAATTATCAATTACGCTTTGACCATCCCCAAAAGGTGGAACAAATCGTCTTTGATCCAGAAAAACAAAAACCGCAACACCTGGAAGCAAAACAAGTACATCACATTCCCTTTGACGATGCGACCATGCAACAGTATGCGACCGTACTGTATCAAGGGGTCAATGCACCGTATGTATATTTGGAAGGTCCAGAGTATGGACTGCGTTTGACAACCAATGGATTTCCATACCTTGCGGTATGGCACGATGTGGAATCCAATTTTGTATGCATTGAACCATGGCTCACCTTGCCAGATTTGGAACCTCACAATTTGGCATTTGAACAGCGTCCAGGGATGTTGCAACTGCAACCAAATCGGTCGTATTCAGTATGCTATTCGTTGTGCACATTGCATAAAAAATAATGGATAATGAGTGATTCTTATGGTACAATGAACGGGATTGTAATACATGGAGGACATTATGGAAGTATTTATTTTTGAGAATAAGGAACAAGTTTCCCAAAAAGCATTTGAAGTCATGATGGATGTGGTCAAGAACAAACCCAATGCCGTTTTGGGATTGGCAACCGGTTCTTCTCCGATTGGCATGTATCAAAAAATGATTCAGGACCACAAAGAAAACGGTACCAGCTACGAAGCGATTCGCACATTCAACTTGGACGAATACTTGGGCTTGCCGAAAACGCATGAACAAAGCTATTACACATTTATGTATGAACACCTGTTTAATGGATTGGACATTCCTGAAGAAAACGTTAACATTCCTCAAGCAGGCGGAAACCCTGAAGACAATGCACGTGAATACGAAGCGTTGCTTTCGGATGTACATGTTGACATCCAAGTGTTGGGGATTGGCAGCAATGGTCACATTGGATTCAATGAACCCGGAACGCCATTTAGCCAAGAAACACACATTATCGATCTTCAAGAAAAAACACGTGTCGACAACGCACGTTTCTTTGAAAACGATATCAACAAAGTACCAACACAAGCCATCACGATGGGGATTGCGACCATCATGAAAGCCAACAAAATTTTATTGATTGCAACCGGTGAAAACAAAGCCGATGCCGTTTATCAAATGTTGAAGGGGCCGGTACAAGAATCCATGCCAGCTTCCGTTTTGCAAAACCATGCCAATGTGGTAGTGGTCATTGACAAAGCAGCTGCAAGCAAACTGTAATACACAAGACCATGTCGCATGGTCTTTTTCTATGGAGGGTATATGAACAACATTAAGTTAGTGGTTACCGATATGGATGGAACCTTATTGCAAGAACACAGTTATGTGGATGAGGAAACCAAAAAAGGGTTTCAAGCGCTGATGGAGCAAGGAATCTTGGTTGCGCTGGCGAGTGGACGTGGCTATGAGCGCATGATTCCCTTTGCCAAAGAGCTTGGATTGGATCAGCAAGCGCGCGGATTCTTGATTACGCTCAATGGCCAAAAAGTTCATTATTTGCAAGACAACCAGATTGAAGAAGCGGCTTCATTGCCCATTGAACAGCTGCCACGCTGGGTTCGTTTTGGGGTACTATTTGGTCTGGAAATTTTGGTATACACCAATCAAGGGGAAATTCGCTACATGAGTAAAATTACCCAGGCATCGAAAAAAGCCTACTGCAAATGGAAAAAAATCGATTTTAATGCGCACATGGAAGGCAAGTCCACTACGGTGCATGAACCTCGCTTGTCTCACATCAAAACCATTCCTACTGTAAACAAACTTGCATACGTCGGGTTGCCTTTTGTTACGGAGCGTTTTGCCAAGTACATGCAAAAATACATGGGGGAAGAAGTTGTTTTGAAACGCGTTGCACCAGGATGGGTTGAATTGTCCAGCAAGCATGTCCACAAAGGCGCCGCCTTGGAAAAAGTCTTGCATCGCTATGGCATCAAACCAGAAGAAGTGATGGCGTTTGGCGATGGAGAAAATGATATGGAGATGCTTTCCTTGGCAAAGTATGGAATTGCAATGGGCAATGCGTATGATACGGTAAAAGCGGTCAGCTTTGGTGTTACGAAAAACGTCGAAGAAAAAGGGGTGTTGCACGCTTTGGTTGAATATGGCTTGGTGCGCAAGTAAGCATCACATTTTAGCCCAAGCAAGCGCATAAATAGATTTGTAGTGCGATTGAAAAGACTTATTCAAGTGAATTATGCTATAATTGAAGTATATTAACGGAGGATATGAAAATGAAAATTGTAAACAAAGCAGAATTTGATGCAGTGATTT
>JBOGAI010000013.1:0-5212 GCA_051655665.1 Erysipelotrichaceae bacterium
AGGCCTTGTATGCTCATCCGTTTACGGAAACCAAAACGGTGCGTGCTGCCAACAAGCCCAAAGCCTTGGCATGTTTTGCGAGCGTTGCAAACGTGGATTCAAGGAAAGAGGAAGCACTAGCAGAAACACAACCGTTGGCCGAAACCAAGATTGAACTTGCAGAGCCACAACAACTTTGCTTGGTAGGCTTTGAAGAAGAAAGCGCACGCAACCGCTTTGACGTACACAGCCTCAAAGCGTGGTTCGCAAAAACCACAAACAACCTAAAAAAACAAGGGAGAGCGTTGTGGGAACAAGTGGTGCACTTTGTTAATAAAGAACGCAAAGATGAAATCACCATCGCCTTCGAACAATACCAAGGCGTTCAAACCTCGCTGTTTGATCAAGCTGGCTCCTTGATGTTGGCGCTGAAACAAAGCTATGTGGAATATTACTTGGAAAACAAAGTGTTGCGTTTGTATGAAGTCAGCGATGGAACACAGTATTGGCTGGAAAGTCGCTTGGTGTTTTTCATGCAGGAAAACAATGTCGTCGTTGCGCGCAGCGGGGAGTCGATTGCGCGATGCAATGGCAAACAAGTGGAAGTGGACGTCTACTACTTGCATGACTTTGAAACCTTGGCGGAATCTACGATTGGCTTGGACTGTGAAGACGAAGATGAAGCACACAACTTTATGGAGTGGATGAACGCACAACATTTGCGCAACCACGAAGAAGACATTTTGCTCTTGCTTTCACGCTTCTATCACGCCACGCCTTTGGAATTGCAATTGGCATAAAGACAACGGAATCCTTGCGGATTCCTTTTTTTTGGCCTGCAAGCGTTGGTTGTGCAGGCACGATGTGATAAGATAACATACATAAGACACAAGGGGGGATGTGTAATGCGTCTTTTGAGCAATCAAAGCGTCTATAAATTGTTTTTTGTGGTCGCCATCTTTTTCAACACCTTACATCTGCAAGGCTTTGGCATGACCATTAATCCCCTCATCCCCCTTGCCCTTGTTTGGGGTGTGGGCTTACTTGGGTTTCAAATAGTCCGCAAGGAAGTGGCGTGGAAACGCTATGGGTTGGGGTGGCTTACCCTATATCTTGGATGCGTCAGCATTGGCACCATGACCAATCCCTTTCAAAGCAGCGCGTCATGGCAGCTTTTGCTTTTACAAGCACTCATTTTCTTTTTGTTGTTTGCCAACGCAAACACCACGAGCAAAGAGGCGTTACACACCGAAATGCTTCGGATTAACACCGTGATGTCCCTTTTGATGTTTGCAGCCAGTGGGGTCAGCATTGCTTTGTTTTTGGGCAATGTCAGCTATAATGTCAACGGCGTCACGCTAGGCTTAGTAGGCAATCGCCTTTTTGGGGTGTACTTCAATCCCAATCCTGCCAGCTTTTTGGCAATCATGGCGATTTTGTTTTCCTTGATGGCGATTGGCAACCCTACCAAATACAAACCCTTTTATGTGGGAAATATCGTGGTACAAGTCGTTTATATTTTGTTGTCGAATTGTCGCATGGCGCTGC
The DNA here is from genome assembly GCA_051655665.1 of Erysipelotrichaceae bacterium. Classification (GTDB taxonomy): domain Bacteria; phylum Bacillota_I; class Bacilli_A; order Erysipelotrichales; family Erysipelotrichaceae; genus JBOFMT01. Next base: position 1,528 of record JBOGAI010000013.1, read on the forward strand.
TGATTTTGTGGATCATTGGATTGGTGTTGGTGGATACGTTTTTCTTGAAACGCAAACAATATCCACTGTGGCGCCAAGTCTCAATAACCCTACTAGTAAGTGTGGGGTTCTTCTATGGGACAGCCATGCTCAAGGACGTATTGTTTTGGATTCCCCAAGCCCAAGGGGCCATTTTTGAAGAGGGCGGACGTTTTCAAATGGAAACTTTGCGGGAAATCCTACTACTAGCCAAAACGGGGGTGTGGGCAAGCAAAGAGGAAATGTTAGCGTTGGCCAACGACGTCAGCTCGGGACGCATTGAACTCTACCTCAACGCGTTGCATGCGTGGCGCCTCCATCCGTTGTTTGGAATCGGGATGGGCACCTTTACGCAAACCCTGCGCTTTGTCAATCCGGGCAGCGCAATCATGCAATTCGACATCTTGCACGCCCACAACGTGTTTTTGGAAAGCTTGGTGAGCGCTGGGATTGTCGGTTTTGTGGCCTTTGGATCCTTTGTCCTCAAAAGTGCCAAGGTGATGAGGGAGCGTCTTCGTACATACGAATATGATGCTACGCACATAGCAATGGTCTTCATTGCCTTGGTTGTCTTTGTCGACTTTGCGGGTAGTCTTTTGGATTATGGGGTCTTTTACGTGTATACGAACAGCAGTGTCCTGTTTTGGGTCTATTTGGGTTATTTGTTTGCCAACCACAAACAAACAAAGTAGGAACAAGTGCACAAAAAGAATGGCATGGGGGAAAACGGCAACCCCCTGCGTTTTCCACTGGATAAATACAAACCCAGTACCGGCAGGTACTGGGTTTTTCATATTAGCCAAACAGGGAAGTTTGTTTGTGGTCTTGGTGAAAGTGGAGAGGGGGAATGGTGGGATTCCAGTGCGCTTTGAGCGCTGTTCCGCTGAGGGTTCCCTGTACCCACTGCGTGGCTTCTTGATCGTTTAGAATCAATGGGCAACGCTCGTGCAAGGTTGCCATCTGCTCATTGGCGGCCATGGTCACAATGACCACTTCATAGGTGTTGGAGGCGGTTTTGCGATACAAGCCGGCCAGCGCAAAGGGGTGTTGCGGTTCCATGGATACTTCCACTTTGGGGGGCGGTGTTTGGTGGTGATCCCACTCATAAAAGCTGCTGACGGGAATCAAGCAACGCTGGTGTTGAAACAAGGAGGCAAAAGTAGGTTTTTGTTCCAAGGTTTCATAGCGGGCATTGATGAGCAGGCTTTTTTGATTGGCTGAACCAAAGCCCCATTTCGCCATGGCAAGGGTGCGATGGTCTTTTTCTAGAATCATGGGAATGGCTTCACTGGGATAATAGTCTTTGAGCGCCCACGCGTTTGCAAGGTTGTCCACCACTGAAAAGCGTTCTAGGATTTCCTCCATGGTAATTTGAATGTTGATGCGTCCACACATTGCAAAAACCTCCTTTTTCATTAGCCTATCACAGCGCTTTGCGTTGTCAGCTGAAGTGATTAAAAAAGTCTTCCCGAGGGAAGACTTAGCGAAACAACGTCGTCAAATTTGCGTCCTTGTGCAAGACACATTCTAGTTCTGCGGTATTGCCACTTAGGATGACACAAACCCCTGGACCATGTCCTGCGCTTTTGCTGTCGGAGTGCACAATCACGCCAATGCTCAGCGCGCCTTTTTTGAAATGTGGACCATAGAAAGTATCGTGGTCTTCAATGGCAACGATGTCACCAAAACGCAAGGTATCCAAGTGAAAGCGTGCTACTTCCGCTGCGTCTTGGGTCATGATGTCATAGTCCGAAAACGAATTGGAGCTGCCAAGTCCTGAGCCCATCAAGTGCGCAGGCACGATGTGGGTGACGGGAACTTGCAATTTGAGTCCGCTTTGCGGCACCAACGCCAAAAGCTTTTCCAAGGTGGTCGGATCGATGTTGAGAATTTTGGTGGCATAGTCTTGAAATTTCAAACCATTGCCATAGGTTTTGATGAGGATGCGATCGTCAATGGCCAACAGCTCCAACGTCTCTTCATCAAAGGAAATCATGGTGTGTTCCACCCCACCATGTTTGCCCGTGACCACGCCTTTGCGTCCCTTCGCATCCCCGCTTAGCACGATGGCATCATTGCCGATGCACGCCAAGCCCATGATGGCATTGTTTTCTTTGTCGTTTTCATTGCGCAATGAAACCCCTGGTTCTACATGGTCGCCTTCCAAATCCATGCAGCTGTCACCAATTTGAAAATTATACGTAATGGAGCCGGTTCCGTTTTCACAGCGACTAAGGCCATCATAGCCACTCCAATACAGGGATGCTGGCATCGTAGGATGATGGATTTTACCGGCCACCGCCATTTTCACTAGTTTATTTTTGTTTTGAAACATAACGTTCCTCCCTTATTCACTTTTCTTAAGTATACCAAAAAGCCAATCAAAAGAAAATCAAGCCGAAAAAAAACAAGCAGGAATCCTGCTTGTTAGGGTGTAAGAGTGGCACCATCGAAGACGGATTGGATTTTGTCTCGCACAAGTTGCAAGGAAGCTTCGTCGGGGATGATGACTGAGAGGGGTTGTGCCCCTCCGGAGTAGGTGGGTTCCATCGAACCATAGCCGACGGGGAATTGGCTGACAATGTTCCAACTGGCCATGTCTTTGAGTTGCATGCGAACCAGTTCGGCAATTTGGTCTTGGCTCATGTTGGTTTGAAAGCTTTTGGAAATGATGTCTAGTACCGATTGGTAATTGGCCAACATGGAAGGGGCCTTATTGGCTAGGGCTTTGATCGTTTCCATTTGGTGAACCCCACGGTCCAAGTCGCCATTAGGGAGATTTTTGCGTTCCCTTACAAACGCTAAGGTTTGCGTACCGTTCATGTGATTGATTCCTTGTGAAAAGTATTGTCCATCAATGGTATAGAAGTTATATTTCGATTCTGCATCGATTCCACCGATTTTGTCGACGATGTCGACGACACTGGTGAAATTGACACGCACATAAAAGTCAATGTCGACATCGAGCAAGGTTTCCAACGTATCGATGGAACAATCCACCCCGTATAGTCCAGCATGAGTCAGCTTGTCCAAATAGCCAGCACCACAAGACAGTGGAACATAATAGTCACGAGGGACACTGGTTAATAGTACTTGTTTGGTTACAGGATTGATGGTCAACACAATGTTGACATCCGAGCGGCCTTTGGTGTCGATGGGACCAAACGTATCGACTCCGGTCAATTACAAGGTAAAGGTATCCGCACTGACCAACAAATCGGGACGGGTATCAATAAGCATAGGAGTTTCTTTGGTTGTTTGATAGACCACTTTGGTCTCTTCATCGAACAAGGGACGTACTTCCAAGTCGTTGATCATGCCGCGAAACGCTTCGTTGAAGATGATGTATTTCACTTCTTGGTTGTATAGCGCATCCACCAAAGCATAAACATCCAAGTATTCCACAACGTCCATGACTTGAGCTTCGTTGGCTTGTTGGATGATGTCTAGCGTATTGTGGGTATTGGGTACATCCATGAAACGCAATATACCGATGGGTTGTGCGATGATGTCTTGCAACAAGACATCCGGAGTTCCTTCCAAGGTGATAATGGAAATACGATCGGTGCTAAACTCACTGCCTTTGACTTCTTGAACGGTTTGCATTCCCAAGTCTAGCATATTGGTGCCGACCAGTAGCGCCATCACCAAGAGCACATTGAGTACC
>JBOGAI010000014.1:0-6832 GCA_051655665.1 Erysipelotrichaceae bacterium
ATTGCTTCCTTGCTGGCAAACGCCAAAAAGGCCAGCCACGAGCAGCTAGAAGCACTCCTGCAAAAGGCGGAGCGCTTAGAAGCGCTAGACGAGACAGACATTGCGATGTTGCTAGAACTAGAAGATGCAAACCAGCTGCAACGTTTGTTTGCCTTGGCCAATCGCATCAAGCATCGCATTTATGGCAATCGCATCGTGATGTTTGCCCCACTGTACGTCTCCGACTACTGCGTCAACAACTGCGTATATTGTGGGTATCGTCGCGACAACAAATTTCCACGCCGCAAACTAAGCCGCGAGCAAATCCAAAAAGAAGTGTTGCATTTGGAGCAAATGGGACACAAACGCTTGGCACTGGAAGTAGGCGAAGACCCTGTCCACTGTGACATCGATTATATCTTGAGTGCCATCGATGCCATCTACGAAACCAAAAACGAAACCGGCGCCATCCGACGCATCAACGTCAATGTGGCGGCCACCACGGTGGAAGACTATAAAAAGTTAAAAGAGCGCAACATTGGAACGTATATTTTATTCCAAGAAACCTACCACCAATCCACTTATGAGCGCATGCATCCCCAATCGCTCAAAAGCGACTATTTGTATCATTTGACCGCTTTTGACCGTGCTATGGAAGCAGGCATTGACGATGTCGGAGCCGGTGTCTTGTTTGGCTTGGCGGATCCCAAATTTGAAGTGCTTGGCTTATTGGCCCACAACCACTATTTGGAACAACGCTTCGGGGTGGGCTTTCACACCATTTCGGTCCCACGCCTCAAAGAAGCCAAAGGCATGAGTTTGGCAGAGTATCCCCACTTGGTGGACGATGCGATGTTTAAGAAAATCGTCGCCATCTTGCGCATTGCAGTTCCCTATACCGGTTTGATTTTGTCCACCCGCGAGAGTGCGGCATTGCGCAAAGAACTCATTCATTATGGAGTTTCTCAGGTAAGTGCGGGCTCTTGTACTGGCGTTGGGGGGTATGAAGCGGCACAAACCCAAGAAAGCGTGGCCCAATTCAGCGTGGGCGACCATCGCTCCGTCGCGGAAGTACTCAAAGAGTTGTTGGAAGAGGGCCACATTCCAAGCTATTGCACGGCATGCTATCGAAATGGGAGAACCGGGGACCGTTTTATGGCACTAGCCAAAACCGGCAATATCCAAAACGTTTGCCAACCCAATGCCTTGCTGACCTTGCAGGAGTATTTGTTGGACTATGGAGATGAAACCTTGCAAGCCCTTGGCGAAGCCTGCATTGCCAAAGAATTGGAAACCATTGCCAAACCCGAAATCAAAGCATTGACCATTGAAAAATTAGAGAAAATCAAACTGGGAAAACGGGACCTCAACCTATAGTCCCACTAGGAGCCATCATATGAATCAAACCCCAAATGCCAATCGCAAACACATCAGTTTGTATGGAAATACCAATGCCGGGAAATCATCCTTTTTAAATGCCGTGGTCGGTCAACGTGTTTCTTTGGTCTCTGACATCCACGGGACCACAACCGACCCCGTCAGCAAAACGATGGAACTGCTTCCCTATGGACCCGTCGTCTTTGTCGATACGGCCGGCTTGCAAGACCACTCTTCACTTGGAAGCTTGCGAGAAGCGCGTACGTATTCCATCTTGCGCCGTACCGATTTGGCCTTATACATCATGGATGCCACCCAACCAAGCAACCAAGACTATGCACAGATGGTGGATCAGTTCAAGCGCTACAACATCCCGCATATGCTTGTCATCAACAAAGTGGATTTGATTGACCCCAAAACCCGCATCGAATTGCACTCCGAATACCAGCATGCCCATTTTGTTTCAGCACACAGTCAAGAAAACATCTTGCACTTTAAGGATGCCCTTATTGCCAAGCTTGCAATCGAACAAGATCCACCTTTGATTGGCGACTTGTTGCCTCAAGGCGCACATGTCATCTTGGTAATCCCAGTGGATTCAGAAGCCCCAAAAGGGCGTTTGATTTTGCCGCAAGTGCAGGTGATGCGCGATTTGTTGGACCACGGCATGAAGGCAACCTTGGTACGCGACAGTGAACTCGAAAGCGCCCTTCATGCAATCGATCATGTGGATTTGGTCATTACCGATTCTCAAGCCTTTCACACGGTCAATCAAATCGTTCCTTCCACGATTCCCTTGACGGGCTTTTCCACGATTTTCGCACGTCATAAAGGCGATTTGAATACTTTTGTCACTGGATTGCAAGCCATTGATGCGTTGAATGCTTCCTCGCGGGTGTTGATTGCGGAAAGTTGTTCCCACAACCATTCCCACGAAGACATTGGTCGTGTTAAAATTCCCCGTTTGCTGAACAAGCACACCGGGTTGGATTTGCACTACGAATTCTACATGGGCCATGATTTCCCACAAGATTTGGCTCAGTACGATTTGGTCATTCACTGTGGCAGTTGCATGTTGAATGCGAAGACGATGAATTCGCGCTTGTTGGAATGTGTCGAACGCAACGTGCCCATTACCAACTACGGCATTTTATTGGCGTATTTGAATGGCATTTTGCCGCGTAGCTTGGAAATCTTTAAACCCATCTTATAAAAAAATACTCCACACGGAGTATTTTTATTTGGTATTGGCCTTTTCAAAAGTATCATGCAAGGTTTTCCAATCAATCTTTTTCATTTGCAACAAGGCGAGGGTCAATGCATCGACTGCATTTTGGTTGGTGCTGTTGAACAATTCCATCATGCTTTCTGGAACGACTTGCCAGCTCACCCCAAAGCGATCTTGCAACCAGCCACAATCTTGTGCAAGCCCTCCATCCAACAAACCAAACCAGATGCGATCAAGCTCATCTTCGTCATGGGTATTGACCATAAGCGAAATGGCCGGCGTGAATTTGAATTGTGGCCCCCCATTGATCAAGATGAGCGTTTCCCCCATAATCTCTACTTCCACATCCATGACACTGCCCGCTTCCCCATAGGGGTTCACACTGGAAAAATAGTGCACATGTTTGATTCTTCCATGTGGAAATACTTCACAATAAAACTGTGCGGCTTCCATGGCGTTGCCATCAAACCACAAATTGGGTACTAATTTTTTCATACCCTCCATCCTCCCTAACACTTGAATGTGTGCTGAATGTTATTTTCCGATAAAGATGATGCCGTTTTCATGAGCCAAGACTTTGAGTTTTTGTATTTCTTGAGCACTCAATGCCCTTGGCAACACGACTACTTGGTTATAGCGATACCCACTACCATCGTAATAGACAAAACGAAAAACCGTTGCACTTTCTTGACTGTCTACGTCAAGGTCAAGCGAACCGTTGGGTAACAACGATTCTTTTTGCAACGCTTGGGCAATTTCATCTCCATTGTAATAGTAAATGTGCAAATCGTGCAGTGATGTTTGACTTCCATTTTCGATTTGAATGGATGAACTTGAAGCACTACAACCACTTAAGATTAAGACCATCAAGCTAACGACAATCCCCTTACTAAACATCAGCCTCACCTCTTTGGGTTAAGCATAACACCTATAGAAAAAAGTGCAATTTTCGAGAAAAAAAAGAGGTGGTCTTCCACCTCTTTGATTGGTTCTTATTGCCCGTGTTTGATTTCTTCTTCTAAACCTTCCTCATACTCATCCACTTCTCCAAACAAATGTTCCACCACTTGTTCTTCTTGAATGTGAAACAACTCAGGGTCGATTTCTTTCATCACAAAAGGGTGGGATTCAAAATGGGGTACCTGACCACTTTCCACATGCTCTTTCGCAAGGGCGAAGGCTTCTGCACTACTCATGGAACGCGGCACGCTCACTTTGTAAAGGTGATGATTTTCTATGTCTTCATATTGAAAAAGGGTGGAACGTGGTTGCAAGGTAATCGCAACTTTGTAAGGCAGTACACTCATGTATGCTTTTTCGTAGCTCATAGCCAATCCTCCTTTATCCATGACATGATGGCTTCATAGCAAAAGTCTAGCACACCCCTATGAGCTTTCAAGGAAGAAGATTCAGACTTCTTATCAAGAGGGATTTTTACCCAGCCATGCGTTTACGAACAATCACGTTGATCCAAATCACGTTTTCGCGGTTGGCTAGGGCATCGCCACTTTCCCAAAGTTCTAGTATTTCCAGTTGCGGAAAAGACTTCAAAAACTCAAGTAGCGAGGACATGGTAAAGGCAGTAAAATGGCGCTGTTCTGCTTCGAAGTCATGCTCTCCTTTTTTGAAGCTTGCATACAACACACCATCTTCCTTCAATACTGCACTCAGCTTTGCCATCACCTCGTTCATTTCCAATCGAGGCACGTGCAACAGTGAAGCACATGCCCAGATGCCATCATAGCGATTGTGTCCGCTCACTTGTTGGAACGTGTGGTGCTGGACATCCAAATGAGTCACTTGTCTTGCGATGGACACCATTGCTTGTGATGCATCAAAAGCGTCAACGCGCATACCCCTTTGCAGAAAATGCAGGCTGTCTCTTCCCACCCCACATCCAGCGTCAAGCACACTCGCGGCGCGTGGCAAATAGCGCTCAAAGCGCTCATACAAAGCACTCATATCGGTCCCAATGCTTTTTTCATAGTATTGCTTGGCATTGACATCATAATAATTAGAACTCATACTCACTTACCAACCAGGGAATCGCTTGGACTCCATCCATTTCTTTATAATATTGTTCCAGATGCGCCAAGAGCTGGGTTTGGATGTTTTGCTTATCCTGCATGGTCAATTCACGCCACAATTTTGGATGAAATCCGATTACCCCCAGCTCTTGACTATACAAAACAAACTGTTTCCGCTCAAACTTTTCAAACGGATTGGATAACATGTTTTTTTGAAGGGCTACTTCATCCTGTAAGAAGGACTCACTGTAAACGCAGTTGGCCTTATCCACTTGCAACCCCAAGGCATGGCGTTCAAGGTAAAAGCGCTGATAAAGCGCAAGAATCTTTTGTATCTTCGCTTCTCCATTGCGATCTACCGCTTTCAACAAGGAGAGCATAAACGTCATTTTAAAAGAGAAGGTATAGCTGTATTCCGAACAAAAATCAAGAAAGTCTTGATGCAGTGTGGTCTCATCATGGACCTGCAATCCTTTTTGGGTACGGATTGAATCCACCATGTGCTCCTCAAAAAAAGCAAGGTGCTTGCTGCCAAAGGGCAACAGCAAGGAGGGGATGACTTCTCCTTTTTTTATCCAATTTTTCAGCGTAGAAGTCGTAATGTATAGCTTTCTTGCAAACTCTTCTTCACCCAAATACTCCCCATACTGTTCCTCAAAGGTAAACAAATCCACAGGGGTAATGCGCTCAATGGTTTCCACCAAGCCTTCGATTTGAATCACGTCATCCACATGGTAGCGTTTCATAATGTCACCAAACGGGACATAAGATGGATTGTGCATGAGCGAATGCATCGACCATGGTTTCAATAGCGCACCGTAGGTGTCCACCACATCAATGACGTAAAGTGCCTCTTTATTTGGATGATTGCGCAGGCCACGCCCTAATTGTTGCAAATACAACACCTTGGATAGCGTCGGTCGCGCCATTACCAGGACGGAAGTTTGTGGTGCATCCCACCCTTCCGAAATCATATTGCATGTGCACAAAAACTGAGGGGATTTCGCCGTTTGATAGGACGCAATGTACTGCTGGCTTTGGGGGATATTCCCTGCCACTGCTCTGGCATCCAATCCAATTGCGCGCAATGCTTTTTCCATTTTCTTGGCATGCTCCACATTGACACAAAAGACGATTCCTTTTTTATTTTGCAACGGACCATCTACAAAATAGGTCTGTAGTACCTCTACAATCAATTGATTGCGGGAGTCAACACAAATCGAGCGCTCCAAATCGGCATTCACAAAGGATTTTCCATTATAGCGTACAACCGATAAGTCAAGATTTGTCTCAATTCGATACACATGCGTTTTCGCAATCAGTCCTTGTTCCATGGCTTCTTCCAGCAACAAGGGACTGCTGTAGGTCCCAAAAATTTCCTCCAACCGTTGTCGATCCAGACGATCCGGTGTTGCGGTGACACCCAAGAGCAGATTTGGCGTAAAATATTGCAAGCTTTTGCGCATGGTCGAAGCAACTGCGTGATGGGCTTCGTCTACAAAGATTGCATCATAGCGATTGGAATGCGCACTTTGCATGAGACGATAAAAGCGTTGATAGGTCATGATTTCAATATTCTCAACACTCAGTCTTGCATCTTGGCGCAAACGTGTGACTCGTTTGCGCCAGTCTTCCATCAATGCGCGGTTGGGACCGATAATGGCCATTTTCGCATCCCGATTTTGCATCCATCGATCCAAAATCAATTCTTCCACGATGGTCGCTTTCCCTGTAGCTGTTGGCAAAACAACCAGTGCGCTTTTGTCGCCTTGATGAATCGCTCGTTTGAGCTGATTGATGATGTCCGCTTGATGTTCATACAACCGATACCCTCGCCGTTTTTCTACAAGCGTACGTGCCAAAATATGGTGCTTATCTCCAATCATTAACTTGAATTGTTCCTGCATCTTTTGAGCAAAACGCGTATCTTGTGAGGAGAAACGATAAAGCCTCAATCCACTTTTTATGGCTGCATTTTGTTTTTGAAGTTGTCTCAAATAGGTTTGCTTCCCAGCCAATAGGGGGTGGTGATAGGAAATGCCATTGACTTCAAACCCCACTAATCCATCTTTGGTTTCAATAACATAATCAATGAATCCATTGCGATTGTCTAAATCTACAAGTGGATATTCGCGTTGCAATGCGATGAGGTATTCGCTCCCATACGTCTCAGCAAAGCGTTGCTCAAACGCATGTTCAGCTGGTGAAACATCTTGATAAT
>JBOGAI010000015.1:0-4784 GCA_051655665.1 Erysipelotrichaceae bacterium
GGTAAAGGCTGCGCGCGCCCCCACTTCATGCGTCCCTCCGTCTTTGGTGCGTACCATGTTGACAAAAGAAAACATGGTTTCTTGGTAGTCATCGGTGTATTGGAACGCAAAATCAACCTTGATCTCTTTTTCCTCACCGCCAAAGGTAACCGGCGGATGAAAGCAGGTACGATCTTCATGCAAATACTCCATGAAGGCTGCCAAGCCATTTTCATAATGAAATTCCTCTTTTTTGTCTTTGCGCTCGTCCGCTACGATAATTTTGAGTTCATTCAACAAAAACGCCGACTCACGTGCGCGTTCGCTGATGGTCGTATACGAAAATTGCGTCGTTGAAAAAATGCGATTGTCTGGCCAAAAGCGCACGGTTGACCCGGTTTTGTTGGTTTTGCCAATCACTTCTAACGGGCTGATGTTTTTCCCCCCATCACTAAATTCCATTTGGTAAATTTGTTTGCCATCTTTGACTTCTACCACCACTTTGCGGCTGAGTGCATTCACGACCGAAGCCCCTACTCCATGCAATCCCCCACTGGTTTTGTATCCTCCTGCTTCAGAAAATTTTCCTCCGGCATGCAAGACCGTAAAAATCACGGCCAAGGACGAGATTCCTTTGGCATGCATCCCTACAGGCATCCCGCGTCCTTCGTCTTCGATGCTGACACTGTCATCTTTGTGGATGGTCACCTTGATCGTGTTTCCATGTCCGTTGATCGCCTCATCGATTGCATTATCCAAAATTTCCCAAACGCAGTGATGCAATCCTCTTGCGTCGGTTGAGCCGATGTACATTCCGGGGCGCTTACGAACGGCTTCTAAGCCCTCCAGCACCTGGATGCTACTCGCATCATATTGTTTCTCACTCATACATTCACTCCAGTCTCTTTCTAATCCTAACAAAATAAAAGCCCCTTTTCAATATTGCATTTTGGACAATGTTGTTGTATGGAGAGGAAGCAGAGGCGGATTTTCTTCTTTTTGATTTTTTCGTTTGGTTTTATGGTATTATACTTTCGGAGGTATTTTCTATGATCTTATTAGCCATTTTTGTAGGGTATATCATTGGATCCATTCCATTTGCCCTTGTTATTGGAAAACTATTTTACAAAACCGATATCCGTACCAAAGGCTCTGGAAACCTTGGAGGAACCAATGCCGGACGTGTCTTGGGAAAAGAAGCAGGGATTGCGGTAAGCGTGCTTGACGTTGTCAAAGTATTGGTTGCAGTCGGCATCACCACCTTGTTTGCGCCTGAGTATGCGATGTTTGCCGGTGTTGCCGCATCGTTTGGACATTGCTATCCCCTGTTTGCCAACTTCAAAGGCGGCAAAGCCGTTTCTACCCTAATCGGCTTCTTGTTGGGGATGGCGGTGTTTGTCGTGCCCAATATTTGGATCTTCTTGGCACCGGTTTTATGTTTCTTTATTACCTTGTATTTCACCAAAATGGTTTCCTTGTCTTCAATGGTAACCAGTGTCTTTGCAACCGGACTTGTGTTTGTCATTACGCAAAACGCCATCATTACCCTTGCAACGGCCTTGTTGGCGGTATTGGTGATTTACCGTCATCGCGCCAACATCACTCGCATTCGCAAAGGAACCGAATCGAAAATTACCTGGATGTAAAAAACGCACTCTGTGCGTTTTTTTGTTATAATCCGAGTGAGGAGGGTGTTTATGAAGACATTATTGAGTGAAACACGCGCTTTTTTAATTAAAACCTGCAAGGAACATCAAGACGATATTCGTGAAAACCACAAGCTGGATTATGAGGCCATCATCATGCACACCTTTCGGGTGTATTCCCTTGTGCAACAAATTTTGGCCAACGAAGGAAGTGCACTCAGTGCAGAAAACGTGGAGAATATCAAGGTGGCAACCTTGTTGCACGACATCGGCAAATGCATTGCCAAAAGCAATCTTACCAAAGCAAGCAAAGAATTGGTCAGTCCGTTTTTACACGAACGGCTCAGTGAACCACGCGCCTTTGTCATCTTGAACATCATGGAGGCCCATTCGCAAAAAGAAAAACGCGACAACGATTTATTGGTCAACATCTTAAACGATGCAAACACCTTGGATGAAACTGGGGCCATGAGCGTGCTTTATTGGACACGCCAACTGGATGGGAACTCCCCGTATTACGCCCACGAACTGAAAATGAAACTGCAACACGAAGAATTGGCATATTGTGAAGCAAGTCTTCACAAGCTCAAAACCGATACCGCAATCGCATTGCTGCAGGAGCGTCGCCAATTCATCAAGCACTACATTACACAATTGGAAAAAGAACTTAGTTTTTCCGAAGAAATCATCAACATGTAAAAAGGAGATTCCTTATCGGAATCTCCTTTTTAGGTCACTGCGGCAAGTACAAGCCGTTAAAAATTATTCTGCGAAATCCTTTTTCAATTGCTTATTGATTGCTTTGCTGTTGAGCTCCGTTGTTTCCATATGAAGTGGACCCGGGTTGTCTTCCTCTAGCACATACCCATCATCGAAAATGGCATAGTACTGCGTCACGGTTGCGCCAAATCCATTGGTTGCCGAAAGTCCGCACCATAAAATGTCTTTGTCTAGACCCAAAGAACCACTTACAAACTTCACGGAAGCAGGATCTTTGAATTTATAGACCACATTTTTCACAATTTCATAGGCGATTTTATCATCACCGGACAACCCTTTGTTACTTCCAAAACCAAACGCTACGCCGACAAGTGCAAACACCAAGATGCCAATCGCAACAAGCATCTTTGGATCCATTTTCTTCTTTTTGGATGGTGCAACCTCAATCGGTGTTTCCATTATAGTCTCAACAGACAATCCTTCTTCAACTGGGAATCCACACTGCGGACATGCGTGCAAGTCCTTTTCAAACGATGCCCCACACTCCTCACAAAGCAGGTTATCGCTTTGGGTTGGTTTCACCATTCCTTCGTCTTTGCAATGTGGACATTGCAAAGCACGATCGCTGCGCTGTTTGCCACAGACTTTACATTCCATTAATGCCATATTCTCTCCTCCATACTCAATCTTGTTGTGTGCCGTTTCTTTTGGAGCATACTGCTAACCCTCTAGCCGTACCCCCGTTTCATGTACGATCATTGCCCACCTCATCTGACATTCACAGACAAAGACGCATGCGTTCAAACCAAACGGCATTGGCTCTTGTGCAAGGTTGATTTAGGAATTCTCTACATCTTGATTGAACCCATAAATGCCCATTGTCACATTGTGCTATAGTATTCTACCACAATGTAGTGCACAAAAAAAAGCCTTAGTGGCTTTTCTTTTATTCCATTGCAAGTCTATGCATTTGTGTAAGACGGCTTGTGCACAACGGCATTACTAGCTACCCCAAGGGATCAAAAATGGTATTTTTGACTTTCCATTTTTCTAACGCAATGCCCAACCAAAAACCATAGATTCCCAGTGTGATGATCAGCAAAATCAACCATAGTACCCAATGACCAAACAAACTGGTCCCCGAGCCGATAAATTTCAAACGGCGGCCTTCAATGACCGTGTGTCTGGTTTTCCAGCGATGCTCTAGGGTGTATGCATAAGGAAAGGCAATGCCCAAAGTAAACACCGTAATCAAAATGGCCAGCACACGGTAGCCAATTAACCCCAACAATCCCCCATCAAAATAGGATTCTCTCATAAAATCACCTCAACACTATCCTAGCATGTACCCCATCATTTGCAACTAGAATGGTCTAGATTGTAATGTTTCAAAAATCCGATATGCTAGGAAAAGAGGTACGCTATGAAACGACAAAATCCCCTGCGCATTCAAACGCCACTTACCACACCCCATTGTTTTGAGGGGTATTACTTTAAGCATATGGACGAAACCACCCAGCAAAGTTTTGCCTTTATCGTCGGATTTTCGACGGCGCCGCATAATTCGCATTGCTTTATTCAGGTCATTCGCTCCTCCCCTTTGCAAACCCACTACTTCACCTTTCCCCTTAGCGCGCTTTCCAGTCAGGATGAACCATTTCAACTCACGATTGAAGACAATCGTTTTGGGGAACGTGGGATTGAGGTGCATTTGCACCAAGATGAAATGGACATCGATGCCACCCTGGCTTACGGTCCATTGACGCCTTTGCAAGCCAACCCGATCATGGGTCCTTTTGCCTTGCTTCCCAAAATGGAGTGCAATCATGGCATCGTAAGCATGCATCACGCGGTCAAAGGTGTGATGTCGTTCAACAAGAGCGAAGTCGTGTTTCAAGATGGCGTAGGCTATATCGAAAAAGATTGGGGACATTCCTTTCCCAGCGCCTATGTGTGGGTGCATGGGGCATGGAGCAAACCAAAACAATCTTTGTTTTTCTCACTGGCCTCCATCCCTTACCTGGGAATCACGTTTACCGGTGTGATCTGCAATTTGGTTTTGCAAGAGCGCGAATTCCGCTTTGCAACCTATAAAAGGGTCAAATACAGTCTTGAGCGCATTAGCGATACCGAAATGCACATCACCCTTCGACAAGGCAAATACACCTTGATATTGCAGGCGTACTGCCAAAACGCGGGTGCACTCAAAGCACCGCATGTAGGCGCGATGGATCACATCATCAAAGAAGGCTTGGGCGGAACCCTCTCCTTTCAGCTCTATGAACATCACGTTTTGCTCGCGCAAGACATTTGCACCATGGCGAGCATGGAACTGGTCAACGTCGTCAACTTACACTAAACAGGTGGGCTGCCCCCCTGTTTTTTTCGTAGCGCTCCACCAAATAGGCATTTACCCATTTTTCTGTGTTATTTTACCAT
>JBOGAI010000016.1:0-2755 GCA_051655665.1 Erysipelotrichaceae bacterium
CAAGGTATACTCATTGTCCCGATTGTTTAGATACAGGACGTCGCTCATTAAATCACTCGCAAAAAAGTGTTGGATCGCGTGTTGAGGATTGGCCCCCTTCGTTACGATTTGGGCATCCACCAATTGGGCGATGGTTTCAAGTGTCATTATTGGAACAATTCAATTTGGGTTAAATTGTCTTTGGTCAATGAGCCGTATACTCTTCCATCCACGATTACTACCGGAGCCAAGCCACAAGCGCCAAGGCAGCGGGTAGCATCCACCGAATATTTTCCATCGGCACTGGTTTGGTTTACTTTGCAATTGGTCAGTTTTAAGATTTGGTCCAAGATGTCTTGGCTTCCTTTGACATAACATGCGGTTCCCATGCATACATTGATGACATGTTCTCCTTTGGGTTGGGTCGTGAACTGCGTATAAAACGTGACGACACCATAGACTTCTGCGATACTCGTTTGGGCACCTTGTGCAATTTTTTCCATCGCTTCAAACGGAATGTACCCAAGTTCATGTTGCACATCGTGCAACATCAATTTGACTGGGCCTTGTTTCCCCTGATGTTTTGCTACGATTGCATCAATCGTGGCAAGGGATTGTTGGTTAAGTTTACTCATAGTTTCCTCCTGTGCGTTTCGCTCCTTATACTGACATCATAACACTGTAAACAAACGCAATGCAAACGCTTTCGAAACTCTAAATCACATTATGTGACATATTGTAATGGTTTTGTGAGTAATTTTATTTTGTCAGTACTTTCACAATAGCGCTACCTCAGTACTATACAAAATTGTGAACACGTTATCAAGAGGTCAAACTGATTTTGTGAATCTTTTTACAACATTCGTTTCGCCCCTATTTTAAAGGCTTATACAGCCTTCATGATTTTATATTCATCCATCATGATTATGGGAATGTGCAAAAATACGGACGTTCTTTACACATTTATTTCCTCCATAATCGCTGTTTATGATCATCCTTTTTTCACAAGATAAATTCACATATTTTTTTAGGATGCATGCTGCGCCAAAGATGAAAAAACGGACTTGCTAGACAAGTCCGTTTATTCATAGCGCAAGGCTTCAACGGGTTCAAGGTTGCTGGCCTTATATGCGGGATACAAGCCAAAAGCCACTCCAATGGTGATCGAGAAAAACAAAGCAAAGAAGATGGCACTGGCTCCGATTTGAATCGTAAAGCCTGAAAGTTGGGAAATGAGCAGTGCTCCTGCATAGGAGATGCCAAGCCCCAATAAGCCGCCCAAAAAGGTAATCATGACCGCTTCAATCAGAAATTGCAACAAGATATAGGATTGACGGGCCCCCAACGCTTTGCGAATACCGATTTCGCGGGTTCGCTCGCGTACGGTTACCAACATGATGTTCATGATGCCAATGCCCCCTACCACCAACGAGATGGCCGCAATGCCCGCTAGCAAGGTGGTCAACAAGGCCAAGATGGTGCCTAACAAATCCAAAACTTGGGTTTGCGAGAATACGCCAAAATTATTGCTGGATGGCAACCTTGCTGAAAGATAACGGGTAATGGTCGCTTGGGTGATGTCGATGTCGGCTTCGTTCCATGCGGAGATGTAGTATCGACGTTGCAGCCCATTGGTTTGATACAACGCTTGGGCTTGGGAGAGCGGAATGTAGACCATGACGTCATTGTTGCCTCCAAAATTGGTTCCACGTGGATTCACGACACCCACCACACTAAACTGCAGTCCTTGTATGGTCAGCGTTTTGCCGATGGGATTTTCAAACCCAAAGAGCTGATCGGCAACATCGCTGCCGATGACCACGACCGGCAAATTGTTTTCCACTTGTACTCCGGAGAAAAAACCGCCACTGCGATACGTAAACGAAGAAATATCCCCATAATAGGAATTAACCCCCTGCACGATGACCGTGAAGGGTTTGCCTTCCACCATATAGGTCGTCGTCCCTTCCACAATGGGCGAATACTGTTTGATTCGCGCTTCTTCTTGAATGCTGTTTAACCAGTTGGTCGGGACATAGCCATTGGGATCGGCATAAAAGACAAATACCGTATTGGAGCCGATGGAGCGAATTTGTTTTTCCGCTTCCACTCGCGCCGAACTTCCCAGTGAAGTCAGCATGACGACGGAGGCCACCCCGATGATGACGCCTAGCATCGTCAGCAAGGAGCGGGCTTTGTTCGCTAAAATGGAGCGAAACGCAATTTGAATGTACTCTAGAATCATACCTGCACCTCGTTGACTCGATCTTCGACAATCAATCCGTCCTTGATGGCCACAATGCGCTCGCACATCTTGGCCACCTCAGGGTCATGGGTAATGATGACAATGGTCCGTCCTTGTTCATGCAACAAGCGCAGCAACGCGATGATTTCTTTGCTGGTCGATGAATCCAGTGCCCCAGTGGGTTCATCCGCCAAAATGATGGCAGGATTGTTGACCAAAGAGCGGGCAATGGAGACGCGTTGCTGTTGTCCCCCTGAGAGTTGGGTTGGCAAATTCAGCATCCGATCTTGCAAGCCGACTTGTTCGAGGACATCCTTTGCGTTTTTTTTGCGCTGGTTGGGCTTGACTTTGGCATAGACCATGGGCAATTCCACATTTTCTAACGTGGTAAGGGTGGGAATGAGGTTGAACTGCTGGAAGACAAACCCGATTTGTTGATTGCGAATATCCGCGAGTTGGTTGGCTGCATATTCATGGATGTGAATGCCATTGAGCAAATATTCCCCACTGCTTGCTTTGTCCAAACAGCCA
>JBOGAI010000017.1:0-7403 GCA_051655665.1 Erysipelotrichaceae bacterium
TCATTACCCTTTTTTTGTTATAATAGCGAAGAGGTGATCCCATGGAACTATTCATGCTTTTCTTTTGGTTGGGTGGATTGGCGTTGCTCATTGGACGTCGTGATTTCATGCATACCCGAAAGACTTCCCTGCAAAACCAGTATTCCATCGTGATACCGGCTCGCAATGAAGAACAGAACATTCAAACCTTGCTGTCTTCGCTGTGTCCACAGCTCGATGAGCATTTTGAAGTCATTGTCGTCAACGACCACAGCAGCGATCAAACCGCACAAGTGGCCGCACAATATCCAATCACACTCCTTGATGCACTCGACTTGCCAGAAGGGTGGACCGGAAAATCGTGGGCTTGTTTTCAAGGGGTCCAGGTGGCCCAATATGAACACTTGATGTTTTTGGATGCCGATACTTGTTTGAAAAAGGATGGCTTGCAGCGTTTGTGTGCCCAGTACGAACACAACAAAAAACCACTGTCAGTGCAACCCTATCATACCATTTCCCATCTCTACGAGATGATTTCCATCCCTTTCAACATCATTGAAGTCATGGCGGACGGCAGTGATCGTCGCATGCAAAAAGGCGCCACGGTTTTTTATGGACCGTGCCATTTGTTATCGCGCGCGGTGTATGAAGCCATTGGCACCCATCGTGCAACCCAGGGGGCCATCATTGAAGATTTGGCCCTTGGCAAGCTCTTGGTCCAACATGGCTATCCCCCAAAAAACTACTGTGGCAAAGGCGCCATTGCGTTTCAAATGTATCCAGATGGCATCGGCTCGCTGTTTGAAGGCTGGACCAAAAACATCGCCAGTGGCGCGTTGTCGCTCGATTTGGTTTCACTGTTTTTGATTGTCGGCTGGATTTGTGGCTGTTTTGGCGCCATCGCCGCCTTCTTCCCACATCCTTTGCAAGCGGAAAATGCCTTTTTCTACTTTGCCTATGCGTTTCAGTATTATGCGTTTGCCCGCATGGTCTCGAATCTATCTTGGTTGGGCTTTTGCTTGTTTCCGGTGCAAATGATTGTATTTGCCTTTTTATTCGTAACTTCACTCATCAAACGAAGCCTGTTTCGCAAGGTGAGATGGAAAGGTCGAACCATCACGATTCGCTAGGAGGTCGTATGCCAATTGTTCAATTCTCAACACCCCTTACGCTGTTTTTGATTGTATCCTTGTGGCTTTTGCTTCAGGTGGGCTCAGGCTATTTGGTCAACTTTGTACCTTTGTCCATGATTCATCCCGAAAATGGGTTGTTTAAATCGCGTTTGTTTGAACGCGAAGGCGCGCTTTACGAGCGGGTGTTTCAAATCTCCCGTTGGAAAGGCAAAGTCCCCGATGGCGCTTCTGTTTTTCAAAAGGGCTTTCGCAAGAAGCATTTAACGCAACGCACCCCTGAGTACTATGATACGTTTGTGAAAGAAACGTGTCGCGCGGAGCTGGTGCACTGGATTCAGCTTTTTTGCTTCCCCCTATTTGCTTTGTTTACCGATGGATGGGTGTTTGCACTCATCATCGTCTATGCGGTTGCCATCAACCTTCCCTTCATCATGATTCAACGCTACAATCGACCTCGATTGCTGCGTTTGGCCAAACGCCAACATGCAAAAAGGGTCACAAAGTAAAAAAAGGACTTTACGAAATCGCAATCTTTCACTAAGATGGTTGTATGTCAATTCATCGATTCCCCTGCACCTTGCCAAGAGTTGACCTCGTGCTTGGTGCGGTGTTCGTCAATAAAGGAGTATATTATGGAAAAAAATACTGTTTCATGGAAACAAATCGCCATCTTGGTGGTGGGCATTTTGGGCGTGGTTGCGCTGTTGTGGCCAATCCTTAGCACGATCTTGCCAGAACTCATTCACATCATCCAAACCCGTCAATACGACCAAATTGTTACGTACCTACAGTCGTTTGGCTGGCAAGGCGCCATTGCAGTCATCTTGTTGCAAATCCTAGTGGTGTTTATTGCCATCTTGCCTTCTCCCATCATTTGGATTCCAGCCGGCATCGTCTTTGGGACATTGTTTGGCTTGATCTACTGTACGGTAGGCATGGTCATTGGAAATGGTCTCGTCTTTTGGATGGCGCGTAAACTGCACATCGGGGCGGATACGGTTTTCGCCAAAAAAGCCCAAGGCTTTTTGGACCGCGTCAAAAATCCCGATGTGGCCTTGTTTTTGATTTATACGTTTCCCGGGGTGCCCAATGGCATCATCCCCTACGTGTATGCCCCAACCAATTACTCCTTGTTTCGCTTTTGCTTTATCCTAGGTCTTGGCTCCATCCCTAGCATTTTGATGTCTACTTACATCGGACAAGCATTGATTACGGGCAAGTACATTGAAGCCTTGGTCGTCATCACCATCGTCGCCCTCATGCTTTCCATAGTCTATTGGAAAAAGGAGTGGCTTCTTGACAAGCTATCCTTGCTTGAAGAACAGCAAAAACACAAATAGGCACAAAAGCACTCATTTGAGTGCTTTTTCTATGCATAAAAAACCTCTGTGTTAGCCACAGAGGTGTAGGAGTTGCTTTATTTTTGATAGCGATCAAAGAGCACTTTGACTACCTTTTTCCCATCTTCTGGACGGGTCCATCCGGTTTGGTCGATGAAGTAGGGGTTGTCGCCACGATAATCGCGGTCAACCACCAAATCCTTGCAGACGACGGTCCCGATGATGATGCTTTTGGTCCAATCGACTTGTTGGGTTTTGTCATCCGTAGTCAAGGTCAAGGTTCCGTTTGGAATCATGATGTTGGCATCAATGACGCCATCTTGTTTGCCCCCATTGTCTTGGTTTTGATGCAAGTTAATCGTGAAATTGGCTTCATCGCAATACACGTTCACTTCCACGACGAGCGTATTGGGATCACTTGGACGGGTGGTAAGTCGATACCCGTCTTTGACCGTATTGTCGCGGACGTAATAGCGAATGGTTGGCAAGGTTACGTTGTTTCCGCCATTGACCGATTTGACGTAAATGTTTACGACTTGTTTTTTGATGGTGGTATTGGGATCAATCACCACATTGATGTAGGTTTTTTCAGGACTTGTCATCAGCGTTTGATCGGTTGCCGCAATCGTCACGTTGGTGCCTTCTGCCGAAGCTTGAATGTTTACATTGCGATCTCGGTTTGCTGGCTTAAAGAAATCACTGGTAATGTCACAAGTGGACGTACCGGAAGTATTGTTCAATACATTGATGTATGCCGTATTGGTGCTTGGCGCAGAATAGGACACGCATTTTTTGTTGGCAATCGTTGGCGTGATGATATTGAGGTTTGGATCTTTGAAGATCGGGTTAAACCCACTTTGTGTCCCATCGATGGACTGAATGATTTCCTTGAGCTCTTCTTGCGTCAATTTCTCGAAATCCGTTTCGTTATAATCGGTAAATCCAGCTCCTGGATAGGTACCTGTTCCGATGTGCAACTGATTGGAAATGTTGATCATGGACGTAAAGACCGGAATGACATTGAGTTTATAAGCACTGTTTACTTTGGCCTTTTTGCCTTCATACGTTGCTTCCACGCTGATGTTGAGGATGTTTCCATCTACTTCGGTAGGCGCATTGCTGCTGACGATGACATCCCCTAGCACTCCGCTTGCGCTGCCACTTGGGATGGTAAAGTTTACCCCTTGATTGGCTTTATATAAGGTTGAAATGTTTTGTTCGATGTATTGGCTTACGCTTTTTGCGCTCAAATACGCTTGTTCCGAATCGTTTTCTTGAATGGCCATCTTTTGATTGACTAAGGATACACTAAGCAGTGCGGCTCCCAAAATCGAAATCACGCTGATGAGCATGACCGTCATTGGCAAAACGGAACCTTTTTTATTGAATGGTTTCATTTGGTTCTCCTAACTCCTTGACTTTCGCAACCGCGCAAAGGCGTTTGCTCCCCATTGACACAAGGGCAAGGTGTGCCACCTATAAAAAAGATGGCATTCCTAGTATGATTATACTAAAATGCCATCGTAAATACTAGTTTAAGCAACCACAAAATCACAAATTCCAGGGCAACTGCCCAAAAGTGCCAAAATGTCATCAAACTTTACACAAACAGCAATAACACCAACGTCATAATGCCGCTGATTGCCAGTGACAAAGACGACATCGCAGCCACCAAATCCGACATTTCCAAGGCTTTGGTCGTACCTAGGGCATGCGACGCTGCTCCAATGGCGATGCCTTGGGCCACTTCGTCTTTGATTTGAAACCACTCACACATCTTTTCTGCTCCGACATACCCGACAATGCCGGCAAGCAAAACGGATACAATGGTGAGTGGTACAATTCCACCAAAGCGCTCGGTAATGCCGATGGCAATGGCGGTCGTCACGTTTTTCGCCAAGAGGGATTCTAGCACAATTTGTTCCACATTAAAAAAGGATAAAATGAAATAGGTGGTCGCAATCGAAGTGATGGACCCAACCAGTGCCCCACTAAACACCGGCACAAAATAGTTTTTGAGAATGCGGCGTTGCTTGTAAATGGTCACCCCTAAACACGCGGTCGCAGGGGCTAAAAAAGTAGAGATCATCGACCCGCCGATTTGATAGGTTTCATACGAGATGTTGAGCCCTTTCAGAAACAAAATGATGAACAGCACCGCTACCACCAAGGGGTTTAGCAGCGCGATTTTGGTTTTTTGAAATACCCATTGTCCCACCTGATATCCAATCAGGGTCAACACAAGGCCAAACATTGCATTTTCCAACATGGTTCCTTACCCCCTTCTACTTTGCCATTTCATGACGACTTCCACCGTTTTGCCGGCCGCAAAAAAGGTGGCAATCGTTGAGAGGACAATGGTGACGAGCACCGGCAGCCAAATGGCTTGCAACAAAGCAAAGTGGTCCATGATGCCCACCGCACTGGGAATAAACAAGATGGTCATGTTTGCCAGAAAAAAAGAGGCGATGTCGTCGATTTGTTCGAGCTCGATGAAGCGAAAGGCCAACAAGACCAGCATGAGCACAAGGGCAATGACGCTGCTTGCGACAAAGCGTCCCATAAAATATGACAGAAATTCACTGACCAGTGAAATCGAAAGCAAAAGTACGAGTTGTTTATACATAAAAATCCTTTCTATTGGGCGAGCTGAAAATCTTGCGCTTCATATCCCAAATGTTTGATCATGGCATTCACAACCCACTTTTGGCGGACAAGGGCTGCCTCATAACCGGTGGAAAGCTGATAGAGGGCCGGAGCATTGGGAATGCCGGCCAACAGGGCCGCTTCCTCTTTGGTCAAATCCCAACTGGATTTCCCAAAATACCCCCTACTTGCTTGATCAATGCCCATATGGTTGTCCCCGTAATTGATGATGTTGACGTAGAGTTCCAAGATGGTTTGCTTGGAAAAGTGGGCTTCGAGTTCATGCACGATGAACAGCTCCGCGAACTTGCGCTTCCACGAGACATCAAAATCAAAAAACAAATTTTTCGCGACTTGCTGGGTGATGGTCGAACCACCCCCAACCACGCCTTTGTTTACCACAAGTTGTACAAGGGAGCGTCCCACACCAAAGAAATCAACCCCACCATGACGATAGAAACGATGATCTTCCATGGCGATGGTCGCATCAAGCAGATAGGGGGAAATGTCATGCAATCGCGTAAAGCCTGGTTGTGCTTGGATGGCGATGACGGTTTCCACGACGCTTTTTTCTTTGGTTGCGAGCTGATATTCCCCATAGCCGATGCCAAACAAGACCACAATGAGCGCCATCGCAACATAGACCCCAAAGCGTACTGTTCTTTTCAAGAGTTTCATAGTCCCTCCCCTTAAATAAAAGAATAACACAGAGGTTCTGTGTTATTTGTTAATATTCATGGTTTTCATGATCGCTTTGATTTGCGCCTCGGAAGGTTTTCTTCCCATTTGCATATACATTGCACGAATCATTTTTTCATTGATTGGTGGGTTTTCTTTCAGGTCTTTTTCAAATTTACGTTTTGTGAAATAGAATCCCAATGCTGCCCCAATCAAGCCACCAAAAACAAAATACATGATGGATGTCCAAAGTTCCATAATTACTACCTCCTATATCTGCAATTAACTTGCTTAAGTGTATCATGATTTGGTCTTGAATTCAATATCAAGGCCAAAATCAAGCCCTAGAAATATACCTTTTGGTTGATAAAACGCATTTCGTCTTCCAATAGTGTCTCTTTGTAATGCTTCATCAGCTCCACGTCCAACTTTTTGTTAAGACGTTTGCCCATCATGCGATACATGACAAAGGCACCCAAAATGCCAACACCTACTGCAAGAGGAATGTTTTGTCCCATGAAGAAATACGTGATGACCCCAAGTGCCCCCACATTAATCAGGCTGGTCTTGCGCAAGCTTTTGTCCATTTTCGCATATTTTTCTTTTAAGAATGCACGATTATTGGCTACGAAGGCGACAATTTTTGCGTCAAAGGGCGCAGCGTCTTTATCCATGCATTCCATGATGGCATTCATGGTCATCGCAACATAGCGGGTCGCTTTGGGATCGTTTCCTTCATACTTTTTCCCCATTACATACAATGTATGAATATACGTATCGCAATCGATATCGTTGAGTTCATTGGGTTCTTGTGCGACAAGTTGTGCGCCAAGGCTTGCAATGTCCTCGTTTAGTTCAAATTGGTTGGCTTCTAAAGCCGTTTTGATTGTTTGTTCCATACCTTCACCTCAATGGCTTTATTATAGCATAACCCATGCGTGCTAGTCCATATCCCGAAAACTTGCCTGATAGAGTTGATAATACATCATGCCCCGCTCCATGAGTTCGCTGTGCGTACCGCGCTCCACAATGCGGCCATGATCCATCACGATGATCTCATCGGCCCCCACAATGGTGGAAAGACGATGTGCAATGATGAGGGTCGTGCGATGTTTTGCCAGTTCGTTCAAGGCATTTTGAATCAAGACTTCCGATTCGTTGTCCAATGCACTGGTCGCTTCATCCAAAATCAGCAATTTTGGATTTTTCAAAAACATCCGGGCAATGCTGATGCGCTGCTTTTGTCCCCCACTGAGTTTGACTCCACGCTCCCCGATGTTGGTGTCGAAACCATCTGGCAATTGGGTAATAAACTCCAATGCGTTGGTTTGCGCCGCTGCGTGCAACAACTCCGCTTCCGTGGCGTCGCTTTTTCCATAAAGGATGTTGTCTTTGATGGTACCCGCAAAGATGAACACGTCCTGTTGGACTATCCCAATGGCTTGGCGCAATTCTTCCAAAGACAAGCGTGCAATGTCTTGTCCATCCAAGGTAAGGGTGCCTTCGCTGAGTTCATAGACGCGCGGGATCAGCGAGCATAGCGTCGTTTTCCCGCCCCCGCTGCGGCCCACGATGGCCACCGTTTTGCCAGCATCCAAAGCGAAGTCAATGTCATGCAGCACATAGG
>JBOGAI010000018.1:0-5398 GCA_051655665.1 Erysipelotrichaceae bacterium
GAAGTGGCAAAAGCATATGATGTTGTGTTGTTGCATGAGAATGAAAAAGATATTTATGGAGACAATGCACAGCGTTGTTTGAATTTGATGAGTGAGTTGGGATGTGCGAATTTCCAAGCCATCTTCGACTTTGCTAACTTTGTTCAGGTACAACAAGATCCACAAGCTGCGTGGGATTTGTTGAAAGAATATGTAGCGTACATCCACATCAAGGATGCAAGCTACGACCACAATGAAAACGTACTTTGCGGAACGGGTGATGGACAGATTGCAAGCATCTTGAAACAAGCCATTACGCAGGGCTACCGTGGATTCTTGACCATGGAACCGCATTTGGTGTTGTTTGATGCGTTGAAAGATTTGGAATTGGAAGATGCAGCAGAAATCATTAAGGATAACAAAGGTCTTACGGGGCCAAGTGCTTACAAATTACAATACGATGCACTTACTGCTATGCTAGCAGGCATCGAGTAAAGGAGAAAAAACATGAAAAAAATGCGTTTAGGTATTATTGGATTGGGCCAACAAGGTGGTTCTTATTTGAACTTTATTGCAGAAGCTAAAGTTAAAAACGTAGTGGTTGGAGCGGTTTGTGACATCGATCCTGCGAAAAAAGCAGACATCGCACAACGTTTCCCTACACTTCCTTTCTTCGAAAACTACATTGAAATGATGGAAAGTGGTTTGGTGGATGCGGTTGTAACTTGTGTCCCTCACTACTTGCACCCGGAAATGGGAATTGAAGCATTGAAACGTGACATCCACGCTTTGCTTGAAAAACCTGCAGGTGTCTATACAAAACAAGTACGCGAATTGAATGAGTTTTCATTGACAAAACCACATTTGAAATTTGGAGTATTCTTCAACCAACGTACAAACCCACTTTACAAAAAAATCAAAAAAATCGTAGAAGCTGGTGAAATCGGAAACATTCGTCGTACAGACTGGACCATCACAACGTGGTGGCGTCCACAATCTTACTATGACCAAAGCGCATGGCGCGCAACTTGGGGCGGAGAAGGTGGAGGAGTATTGGTTAACCAAGCACCTCACCAATTGGACTTGTTCCAATGGATCTGCGGTATGCCTGCTTCCATCTCTTCAGACGTAAAATATGGTTACCAACGTGACATCGCGGTGGAAGATGATGTAACAGCAGTATTGGACTATGGCAATGGAGCGACAGGAACATTTGTTACATGTACGCATGACGTAATTGGAACAGACCGTTTCGAGATCGTTGGAGATAGAGGGAAAATTGTTATCGAAGATAGCAAAAAAGCGACAATCAAACGCTTGCACAAATCAGAACAAGAAATGAACGCAACTATGGGAATGATGGATGTTATGAAATTGATGATGGGTGGAAAAACCGATGCATTGTATTCAACTGAAGTCATCGAAGAAGCACCTACATGGGGAACTCAACACTGTGAAGTAATGGAAAACTTTGCGGATGCAGTATTGAATGATGCTCCATTGTTGGCACCAGGTACAGAAGGAATTCGTGGGGTAGAAATGGCAAATGCAATCCACTTGTCTAGCTGGTTGGGAAAACCGGTATCACTACCACTTGATGAAGAATTGTTCTTGAGCGAACTTAACAAACGGATCGCAGCGGAAGGAAAATACGAGCCTAAAAACTAAGGCTTGCAAATACCCTGCTTAGGCAGGGTATTTGTATAGGAGGAACATATGTTGAAAATTGGGATCATCGGACTGGGAGACATTTCTTTCATTCATCTAGCAGCTATTGAGCAAAGTAAAGATGCAAAACTCGTAGCTATGTGTGACAGCAACGCATCATTAAATCCAAACAATGGCATTCCATTTTATACGGATTACCACACGATGGTAGCCCAAGAGCAACTTGATGTCATTCACATCTGCTTGCCTCACCATTTGCACGTTCCGGTTGCGAAAGACATCATTGCAGCAGGTGTTCACGTTTTGTTGGAAAAACCAGTGGGACTGAATCGTGAAGAAGGCGAGGAATTGGCAGCCTTTGCAAAGCAACATCCTCACGTGAAAGTATGTGTATGTTTGCAAAACCGTTTTAACGAATCCTTCCAAGCCTTGCAAGAAGAATTGCGTACCCAAGATGTGGGGAACATGCTCGGTGTCAAAGGATTGGTGACGTGGAATCGTGAACAATCCTACTACGATGTCAAGCCATGGCGCGGTGTCAAAACGCTAGCGGGGGGCGGCGCGATGATCAACCAATCCATTCACACGCTTGATTTGCTGCAATTGTTGGCAGGGGACATTGCCTCCATTCATGGAATGGTCGGCAACCTTGGAACTTGTGAGATGGAAGTCGAAGACACTGCCGTTGCAAACATTCAGTTTGCAAACGGTGCAAGAGGTACGTACTTTGTCACAACCTCTTATGCAGGCAATTCTTCGGTGGAGATCCAAGTGTTATGCGAAAAAGCAAAATATACCATCAAAGACCAAACGTTATATAAAACCAATGACCTCGGAGAAAAGGTAGCAATCGTGGAAGATGCGAAATTAGCAGGGACCAAATTCTACTATGGCGCGAGTCATGCAAAATTAATTGAGCATTTTTATACTTGTGTTGCACAAGATCGCAATGACTTTATCAACGTGGACGATGCGCTGCCATCCATTGGCATGATTGATGCAATTCAAGCATCCCACGCACAACAAAAAACAATACATTATGGAGGAGAAAATCATGAGTAACAATCGAATTGGCGTTCAGTTTTCAACAGTAAAAAGCAAAGTAGTACAATTGGGTGTTTACGGTTTGCTTAAAGAATTGGCAGAAATGGGTGTAAAAGTTGTCGAGCTTTCTCAAGTGGACATCAACCCTAACACCATTGAAGAAATCAACATGGCTCGTAAAGAGTTCGGTACTGAAATTTGCGCGATGAGTGCAGCAGTTGATCCAATGATGCCAGGATTCATGGCAGGAGAAACATTGTCTACACACTTTGATAAAATTGTAGCAGACTGCAAAGCAGTAGGGTGTAACTTCTTGCGTATCGGAATGATGCCATTTAGCTTGTTGAGCGCAGACAAAGCAACCCTTGTTGCTTGGGCACAACGCGTAAACGGAATTTGCGAAAAATTGGCAGAGCATGACATTGAATTGTACTACCACAACCACCACGTAGAATTCAAAAAAGTAGAAGGGGAAACCATTTTGGACATCTTGCGTGACAACGCACCACTTTTGGGATTCGAACTTGACATCCACTGGATCCAACGTGGCGGATACAATCCTGTTGAAGTCATCAACAACTATGCGGGTCGCATCAAATTGTTGCACTTGAAAGACTACCGTATTGGTGTCGTAGACATGAGCGCAATGGCTTCTGGAAACATGGCTGCATTCATGAATGCGTTCAGCAACGTAATCGAATTTGCGGAAGTGGGAGAAGGAAACTTGGATATCGCGGCTTGCATCGAAGCAGGTGTCAAAGGTGGAGCAACATACTTCTTGATTGAACAAGATACATCTTATGGAAAAGATCCAATGGCTTGTTTGAAACTTTCGAAAGAAAACCTTGAAACGCTTGGATACGGAGAATGGTTCTAAGATGAAACCGTTTATGGATGCGGATTTTCTGCTAACCAGCGAAACCGCGAAAGTTTTGTATCATAACCATGCGGCCAAACAACCGATTATGGATTACCACAATCACTTGTCTGCCAAAGAAATTTATGAAGACAAACGCTATGCCAACCTAACCGAAATTTGGTTGGGTGGCGACCACTACAAATGGCGTCAATTGCGTACCAATGGCATTGACGAGCGCTTCATTACCGGGGATGCGAGTGCGGAAGAAAAAATGGAAGCGTATGCGAAAACCATGCCGTACTTGTTGGGCAATCCATTGTATCACTGGACTCATTTGGAGTTGCAACGCTATTTCGGAATCCATGAGACCCTAAACAGCAGCAACTGGAAAACAATTTATGAAACGTGCAATGCGTTGCTGGCAAAACCAGAATACAGTGCGCGTGGACTACTTAAAATGATGAATGTAGAGTTGGCATGTACAACCGACGATCCAAAAGACGATCTGTTCTATCATTTGGCACTGAAAAACGAAGGGTATGAAGTCAAAGTATTGCCTACCTTCCGTCCTGATCAAGCCGTGCACATTGAAAAAGCGGGTTTTGCTCACTACATCCAAGCATTGGGTGAAGTGGTAAACCGTCCTTTGACAACCGTACAAGACTTGGTTGCAGCACTGATTGAGCGTTTGGATTTCTTTGTAAGCGCAGGTTGCGTCATTTCCGACCATGGACTTGATGAGATGCTTTTTGCGGTAGGAAGCGAAGCAGACGTGCAAGCCGTTTACGAAAAAGGACTTGCAGGTGCTAGCCTTTCCCATCACGAAAAATCAATTTACAAAGGATATGTCTTGACTCACTTGGGTCGTGCATATGCCAACCGCAATATTGCAATGCAATTGCACTTGAGCCCAATGCGCAACAACTCCAAACGTCGTTTCGACGAGTTGGGGGCAGATACGGGCTTTGACAGCATCAACGATGCGCCGGTAGCGCAAACGTTGTCTGCGTTCTTGGATGCGTTGGATCAAACCAACGAATTGCCGAAAACCGTTTTGTATACGTTGAATCCTCGTGACAACGAAGTGTTGGCTACGATGTGTGGAAACTTCCAAGACGGGATCACACCGGGAAAAATCCAATTTGGAACCGGGTGGTGGTTCAATGACCAAAAAGATGGAATGGAACGCCAAATGGAAGCTCTTTGCCAGTTGGGTATGCTATCCCGCTTTGTTGGGATGTTGACCGACAGCCGCAGCTTCTTGTCTTTCCCTCGTCACGAGTACTTCCGTCGCATTCTATGCGAAAAAATCGGAAAATTGGTGGAAAACGGAGAATATCCGAACGACCTGGTTACGCTTGGCGAAATTGTGGAAAACATCAGCTATTACAACATCAAAAACTATTTGGGCGTATAGTCCATTCGAAAAAACTGAGATCGCACCTCAGTTTTTTTCTTTTTATGGCCGAAATACCGCATCGCCTTCGATTTTGATTAAAAAAAGAAATGCGAGCCATCACAATGTCTTTTTATAGAACATCAAAATTGCTAATTGGATTTTTATGTGCTAGTTTTTGATTAGAAGTGAGGTGAGCAAACAATGTTGCCAAAATTCACAAAAAAAATTCATTTTGGATGGTGGGTCAGTGCCTCCATGTTGTTCATCATGGTCACCGGCTTTTTGGTGCCAAGTGTGCTTGGAAATGCAGAAGAGAGTGCCAAAGTATACTTTGATGCCCGCAATGCACTCTCCTTGCACGCACCCCAGCTAGAGCTGCTGCGCGACGCCGTTGCGGCGATGCCGATTTCAGCCTCGGTGTTTTTGAGTGTTGACCTTGCCTTTCCGCT
>JBOGAI010000019.1:0-1678 GCA_051655665.1 Erysipelotrichaceae bacterium
ATGTGTGCCATTTTGGATTATTGCAAAGAAGAACACATTCGCTTGATTGATTATGTAGACCGTTTTGATCCGGCCAATGACTACCTCAATGACACGTTGCAAGCCATGTTGCAAACCGTAAGTCGGGGCTTGAAACAAAGTGGCGTATTACCAGGCAAATTAAAATTAAAACGCGTTGCCAAAAGCTTGTTGTTGAAAGCGGACGCAATCGATTTGGCGAGTGAACAAGAAAAACTAAAAATCATGGCGTATGCCTATGCAGCAAGCGAAGAAAACGCAAGTGGTGGAGTGTGTGTTACGGCACCAACGCTTGGGGCAAGCGGAGTCATGCCTGCTTTGCTGTATCACTTCTATCATGACTTGGGTGTGAGTCGCCATAAACTCATCCAAGGATTGAAAGTGGCATCGCTATTTGGAAATGTCATCAAACAAAATGCAACGATCTCTGGCGCCGAGGGAGGCTGTCAAGCAGAAATCGGCGTTGCCATTGCCATGGGAAGTGCCCTGGTTGCCTATGTGCGCGGGTTGAGTGATTCTGAAATGGAGTATGCTGCCGAAATGGCCATTGAACATCACTTGGGCTTGACCTGCGATCCAGTGGGTGGATATGTCATGATTCCATGTATCGAACGCAATGCCGTTGGGGCGCTGCGTTGCCTTGACAATGCACTGTTGGCTCAACATATGAGTACCATCAAGCAAAACCGTGTGCGCTTTGATATGGTCGTAAACACGATGAACTACACTGGCAAAAAATTGTGTGTCACCCTAAAAGAGACTTCTCTTGGAGGATTGGCGATTGAAGTGCCAATGGAAAACAACGAGTAAAAGCATGAAATCTCATGCTTTTTTTTGTTATAGGACCCTCAATGCGCAAAAAATGCGCAAAAAAAAAGCTAGTTTACACTAACTTTCTTCCTTACGCTACTGAGTTAACAGCTTTAGCTAAACGTGCTTTTTGACGAGTAGCATAGTTTTTGTGATGGATTCCGCTGCTTACAGCTTTGTCCAATTTTGAGAACGCAACGCTAAGGTTTGCTTCTGCTTTTGCTTTATCGTTTGCAGCAACCGCTTCTAAAACGTTTTTGATAGCTGTTTTCAACGCAGATTTTTGCGTTACTACTGCCATATGTCTTTTATTGTTTGTTAACACACGTTTCTTTTGTGATTGAATATTTGGCATTGTTTGCACCTCCTAAATATTTGCTACCAAATTATAACAAATCGGTATCTGAAATACAATGATTTTGACGAAATAATTATTTTCTTTGGGTCTACTTATTTTGAAAGGGCGAATTATGCTATACTAAGTAGCAGAGGTGAACGAAATGAAAAATCAAAGAATTATATTTATGGGGACGCCAATTTTTGCTTGTTCCATCTTGCAAAGTTTGCTTGATGAGGGGTACCAAGTCGTAGCGGTCGTTTCTCAACCAGATAAAAAGGTAGGGCGCAAGCAGGAAGTCGTGCCGACACCGGTCAAGGCATTGGCACTGACTCATGGCATTCCCGTGATTCAGCCGATTAAAATCAAAGAGGAGTATCAAGAGGTCACTGCATTTGAACCGGATTTGATTGTTACGTGTGCGTATGGACAAATTGTTCCAAAAGCATTGCTGGATTATCCGAAGTTTGGCTGCATCAACGTCCATGCTTCCTTGTTGCCAAAACTGCGTGG
>JBOGAI010000020.1:0-13525 GCA_051655665.1 Erysipelotrichaceae bacterium
CACTGTCGTCTTCGAGGATTCCATACCCCAGGGTCGCATTTACGCGTACCTGCAACTTGAATTGTTCCACCGGCAGTGGCGCAAGGGTTGGCGCATATTGCAACAACTCCTCACTTTCCACTTCACGCGCGTTTCCCACAACATGGGTTCAAAGGATTGGGTCGTATACGCAAGGGCTTTCTCGTTTTCCCCACTGCATCCCGTAAGCAGGACCAAAAGGGTCAACATCCCCGTTAAGGCTTTATGTTTGCACTTCATTTGCAGTACCTCTTTTTCTTTCTTTATTATTGTATGTCATTGTGTCTTTCTTGAAAAGATTTGCTGGTGCTCTCCACATCGATTTCCAAAAAAAAACCTTGATTTTAAGGAAAACCAAGGCCTTTTTACGTTATTTCATTAGGATTCTTGCAAGACAACACGCGCAGAGGTTTTCTCTTTCAGTGGTTCAATGATTTGTTTGCGAACCGAACGCATGAGCCCAAGGGCATAAATCATCCCCAAAAATTCAGAGATTACGAAGGCAAACCACATGCTTGGCAAACCAAACGCATGATACATCACATAGCATAGGGGCAATAGCAACACCAAGTTTCGAACGATGGAAACAAACAAAGAATACGTGCCTTTTCCCAACGCTTGAAATACTGCGGAAAGAACAATCGAAATTCCCGCAACGATGAATTGTAAGGAAATGATGCGCAATGCCGGAATACCGATTTCCAACATGAGGGCATCCGCATTAAACAGTTGTAGAATCGAAGCCGATGCAACTTGGAACAAAATCGTTCCGGCCAACATGATGATGGTCGTGACAATCAACCCCAGTTTGATGGTCTCGTTGATGCGTTTTTTCTGTTTGGCGCCATAATTATACGCGATAATGGCCACCATAGCGGAGTTCATCCCAAAGACTGGCATAAATACAAACTGCTGCAATTTGGCATATACTCCATACACCGTAATGGCTTCAATCGATCCACTTGCCAAGATGGCATTGAGTCCTACCGTCATCAAAGAAAAGATGGACTGCATGACAATGGCAGGAAACCCTACACGATAAATTTGTTTGACGATTTCCATATCGGGTTTCCACTTTTTGAAATCCAGAGAAATGACTTTTACTTTTTTGTTGATGATGACAAGGCCAATAATCATGGCGCTAATTTGTCCGATAATGGTCGCGATGGCTGCACCGGCAATACCCATTTCAGGAAAGCCAAACAATCCAAAAATCAAGATGGGATCCAAAATGATGTTGATGATGGCACCACTGGCCTGGGTCATTAGGTTGAATACGGTATGACCTGTCGATTGGAACATCCGTTCCATCATGATTTGAACAAACACGCCAAAGGAAAAGATGGTGGTGATGCGAATGTAGGTCGTTGCCTGCGCTACGATGGCTGGATCACTTGAAAACATCGAGGAAAACGAGGAAGCGAAAAACAAACCAAACAAGGCAATACCTGCCCAGCTCAAGATTGCCAAAACAATCCCATGCAAGGCGGTTTGATTGGCTGCTTCGTGACGGCGTTCTCCCAGACGTTTGGCCAACAAGGCCCCCATCCCAACGGCCGTACCGACCGCAAGGGCGATGATGATCATCGAAATGGGAAACGCCAAGGATACCGCATCCAAAGCGGTTTTGGAATAGTTTGCGACAAACATGCTGTCGACAATATTGTATAAAGCTTGAATGAACATCGCCACCATAATGGGCAACGACATGGTCATTAATAATTGGGGAATGGGTTTTGTACGCATTTGATCTAACATAATTCTCTCCTTACCATAAAAAAAGACCACTGTTTTTTTAAGTGGTCTTCTTCACTACAGATAACTATATCATATCTCTCAAGAAAGGGGAACCCCAGATGCCCAAAAGCTTTTCCCTATCCAATCCTCTTAGTAAATCGGATTGCCACTGCGTGCATATTCATCAAAAAGAGCCAAACATTCTTCCCGTCCCTGTTCAATGAACACCACAAGCCCTTGGTCAAGGGGTCGCTGTTTCAAAAACGTGTAGAGAGGTTCATCTTTAAAGCCTATGGCCGAAGCATCATTGCTCGTACACCCATAGATTACGGTTTTGATGTTGGCCCACACAATGGCCGACAAACACATCGGGCAAGGATAACAGGTCGTATAGAGGATGCATCCGCTCAAATCATAGTTTTTCCGGCTCGCACAGGCTTGTCGGATGGCATTGATTTCGGCATGCGCAGTTGGATCAAAATCTTTCAGGACGCTGTTGCTGGCCACAGCCAACACCTTTCCCGTTTGATCCAAAATCACTGCCCCAAACGGACCCCCCTCTTGTTTGCGCATCGTTTGTCTGGCTTGATTGATGGCCAATTGCATCATTGAAGGATTCATTGGGCAAACTCCTTTCCAAGAATTGCAACACCGCAGTTCCAAAATATAAGTAATTACCTATATTTATGATAATATCCACGTATTTTACATATACCACAAAATTCGATACACTTGATACAGACGCAAGAGGTGCTGGCCTTTTGCTTGGAGGTATCGTATGAAAGAAGCAAGAAAGAAAAGAGACTGGAAAATCCTTTGGAAATTGTTCACTTCCACGTTTATGCTGAGTGCATGTACGTTTGGGGGAGGATTTGTCATCGTTTCATTAATGAAGAAAAAATTTGTAGAGGAGTTGGGCTGGATTGAAGAAAGCGAAATGCTGGACATTACGGCCATTGCCCAATCTTCACCAGGGCCCATCCCCATCAATGCATCCGTAATTTTAGGCTATCGAATGCAAGGGATTTTAGGATCGATTGTCGCCATTTTGGGAACTTCCATTCCTCCGGTTGCCATCATCTCCTTTATTACCTTATTTTATACTCAATTTAGAGAAAATGAAGTCATTGCCACTGCATTGCTTGTGATGCGTGCGGGTGTGGCAGCAGTTATTTGTGATGTGGTCATCAACTTGGCAAACAACGTCATCAAAATGAAAAAACCGTTGTATGTTGCCCTTATGGCGGTATCCTTTGTCTTGACCTACGCGATGGGCGTCGGTGCGATTACCATCATCTTGTTGTGTATCGGAATTGGTTTTTTAACCTTATGGAAAGAAATGGCTCAAGCGAAAAAAGCGATGATCCAAGGAGAGTGCTAGTATGTTGTCTACTTTATTCTTAAGTTTTCTAAAAGTTGGTTTATTCAGCGTGGGCGGAGGCTATGCGGCCATTCCCCTCATTCAAAACCAGATTGTCAATACCCATGGCTTGATGAGCTTGGCTGAATTCGCGGATTTGGTCACCATTGCCGAAATGACTCCAGGTCCCATTTCCATCAACTCGGCAACGTTTGTCGGTACACAACTTGCTGGATTGAGCGGAGCGCTCATTTGTACTGTAGCGGTCATCATTCCTTCCTTTATCATCTGTTTGACTTTGGCACACTTTTATTATAAATATCGCAATTTGGGAGGCGTTCAAACCATCTTGGCAAGTTTACGTCCTGCCGTGGTTGCGCTTATTGGGACAGCAGCCGTTTCCATCTTGTCTTTGGCCTTGTTTGGTGCAGAAAAGCAAGACATTCTACTTAGCAATTTCAAAATCATTGAATTCGGTCTATTCGCCTTTGGATTGTATGCCTTGCGTAAACTCAAATGGAATCCGATTGCCGTGATCTTTGGTTCTGGCTTAGTGGGTACTCTACTTTACTTTGTGTTCTAATTCTTTGGAAAACGCATTGCAACTGGAAAGAAAAGCAAGCAACGGTTCGGACATAAATTTATTCTTATGAAACACTAGGCAGATTTGTCTGGAAAACATCATGTTTTCCACTCGAATTCTGTGTAGTGTTTTTTCTTGCAATTCAGGTTGAACCATCAAATCGGAAAAAACCGCGATGCCAAATCCTTTTTTTGCGGCTTCCTTTAGCGTCTCGGTGTTCGTGCATTCCCACGCCATTTCCATAACGATCCCCGCTGCTTCAAGATGTTGCGCAACGTGGTCGCGTACACCACTGCCCACCTCTCTTACCAAAAAGCGCTGGCCCTGACATTCTTCTAAGCGAATCGTTTGGCGTCCGTAAAATGGATGATTTTTTCCTACGACGAGTACCAATTCATCTTCAAAAACCGGCTGACGGATCAAATCTGCATGGGTTTGGGTCCCTTCGATCAACCCGACATCCAACTCACTTTGCAATAGCATCGTTTCGATGATGCTGGTATTGTTGACCACCACGCGGGTTTGTACTTGGTTTTGCTGCTCGAAGCGTTCGATAATCGAGGGCAACAGGCAGGTTCCGGCGGTAATGGTTGCGCCGATGTGAAGTATGCTTTTTTGCCCACTGCCATGCATCGAGATTTCCATTTCATCATAGGAGTCGATGAGGTGTCTGGCATAATTCAACAGCAATTCTCCACTTGGCGTAATGTACAACTTTTTCGAAAGGCGTTCAAACAATTGCACTCCATAATAGTCCTCGACCTCTTTGATGGCTTGCGAGATGGAAGGCTGTGAGATAAACAAGGCCTTGGCGGCTTTGCTCATGGAATTGTACTGCGCAACGGCAATAAATATTTTAAGATGACGAATGGTCATATGGCTCCCCCTTTTGAATCGTTTCTTCCATTATAACGGATGTCTTGGATTGTGTTTGAATTTCAATCGATTTTCCCCATTTTTTTGCCACATCAAAAAAAACGCAACCCGATGGATTGCGCAGTAAAGAACACCCTTAGTCGATTTGCAAGGACAGGGCTTGGATTTCTTCTTGATCTTGATGCGACAGCACCTTATTGGAAAGCGCAGCGATGGCGACGATCCCAAAAACATTCAAGAACAAGCGAATCAACGTAAATTTCCACCCCATGGCATTGGCTTCAAACAGCAGCAATGGGATTTTGGTGGTACTTGCCGCTCCAAGAAAAATCAGCACGTTGAAAAACGAGGCTTCCTTTTTCAAGAGGGCATTGGCAATGGGAAAGGAAGCATAGAGCGGTCCTGCTGTAGCGCTGCCCAACGCAAAGCCAAGCAAGGCTCCTTTCACCCCTGAGCCGTTCCCCATGTATCGAATCATCTTTTCTTTGGGCACCCAGACATCCAACAAGCCCAACAATACAAAAATGGGCGGAATGACCTTCAACATTTCCATGAGGTTGTCGACATTCATCTGCGTCACAGAGGCCCCAAGCGTTGGAGTGAATACGACCATCCCCAGCCAAATGGCACTCATGAGCAGGGCAAACGCATAGCGTTTCGTTTTTTTCATCTTACAACAGTCCTCCCATCACCAACGCCACGACAATCGAAAAGACAAAGGCCAATCCATTGCGTAGGTAGGTTGCTTTCTTTCCCCAAAAACTCGCTTCCATTGGGATGGTAATGATTCCCACCATCATCAGAGTGGATACAAATCCTGCAATTTGCATCATGCCCGCTCCACTTTCCAGCAAGTTGGAAGCCAATGGGAACGCTACAAAAGCTGGAATTTGGGTAATGGAACCCAAAATCAGCGCACTGACAAGACCCAGCAAGCCGCTGTCTTTCCCGATGAAACGGGTAATGAAAACAGGATCAATGACACTCAAGACAATCCCGATCAAAAAAATGATCCCTAAAAATTGTGGCAACATGTTCTCAAACGCTTTCCATGCTTTTTTCAAGGCCAATTTGGTTTTCTTTTGGTCGTTGAAAGCGGAAACGATGAGTAAACCGGTCGCACTGATATACATTATTGTTTGAAACATGGTACTTTCTCCTTTGGTTACGAATCCTAGTATACCCAAGAATCCATGCCTTCTCCGTGACCTACTCACCATTGTTTCAAATCTTCACTACAATTGCTTACAAAAGACCCGTTCGGGCACAAAAAAACAGCGTGCGCTGTTTTTTACTGCAATGGCAAGACAAAGCCATTGTATTGTTCGCGAATGTAGGTGGAGACGCTTGCATCGGACAAGGCTTCGATCAACACTTTGGTTTTTTCTGAATGTTCTTCTCCAGCGCGAACGGCCAAGATGTTGCCAAAGGTTTGCGCGGCTTGGGATGCTTTGTCTTCGGATGCTACGGCCAACTCTCCAATGTCCCCCATCAAGGCATTGTTGCCATTGATGACGGCGTAATCCACGTCTTCCAAAATGCGCACCAATTGGGCCGCATCGATTTCCACGATTTCAATGTTGTACGGATTTTCCACAATATCCAGTGGGGTTGCCTGCAATCCCACTCCCGCTTTTAACGTAATCAAACCATTGGCTTCCAACAGTTGCAACGCACGCGCTTCGTTGGTTTCATCGTTTGGCACTGCAATTTTAGCACCGGTTTTGATTTGATCCAACCCGATTCCTTTGTTGGCCTTCGAACTATACAGTGTCAAGGGCTCAAAGTGTACACTTAATACAGACACGATGTTGGTTTTATTTTTGATGTTGAAATCTTCGAGGTAAGGTACATGTTGGAAATAGTTGGCATCCAAATCGCCGCTCTCCAACGCGGTATTCGGCAAGACATAATCCGTAAATTCTTGGATTTTAAGGGTGTAGCCTTTTGCTTCTACCAACGGTTTCACTTGTTCCAAAATCTCAGCATGCGGCACCGGACTTGCCCCGATGCGGATGATGGTATCCTCATTGGAGCTGTTTCCACATCCACTCACCAATCCCACTAACAATAATGCGAGTAATCCTTTTTTCATTTTCGTTCTCCTTTATCGTTTATCGATTTTTTTCGCAGCCCAATTGCAACTCGACTGCATGAGTTGAACCAATACAATAATCACGACGATGGTATAATTCATCATTGTGGACTCATAACGATACAAGCCATAGCGAATGGCAATGTCGCCCAGTCCTCCTGCTCCAACCAACCCGGCCATGGCACTGTAGGCCATCAAGGTAATGGCCACGATGCCACATTGTTTCACCAATGAAGGGAAGGCTTCTGGAAGCAATACCTTGCTTACAATTTGAACAGGGGTTGCCCCCATGACCCGAGCCGCTTCCACCATGCCTTTGTCGATTTCAAGAAGACTCGTTTCCACAAGTCTTGCCACAAACGGAATGGCTCCAAAAGTTAAGGGCACAATGGCCGCACTTGCCCCAATAGAGGTTCCCACCAACAGGCGGGTAAGGGGAAACATCCACACCATCAAAATGACGAAGGGAATCGAACGTACAATGTTGACGAGGTATTCGAGCACCCGATTTAGCCTTTGTTTGGGGAACACACCCTCACTTCGAGTAATGTATAGGAAGACCCCTAAGGGCAACCCGAACGCAAAACTTAAAACCAAGGACCCCAAAACCATATACATGGTTTGGAAGGTTCCTTCCATTAACAATTCCAATAATGCAGGACTGATCATGGCTTTACTCCTTTCCTAGCAACAACTTGGTAATGGCATGTTGTGGATTTTGAAAAACAGCTTCCTTTTCTCCACACTCTACGATTACCCCGTCGTTGATGACCGCTACGCGGTCGACAATTTGACTGACAACCCCCATCTCATGCGTAATCAACAAGATGGTGACATTGAGTGTTTCGTTGATTTCTTTGAGTAGCTTGAGCACTTCCCCGGTCGTCAAGCTGTCAAGCGCTGAGGTGGGTTCATCACACAACAAGATTTTCGGATCGCTAACAAGTGCACGCGCTATGGCCACACGTTGTTTTTGGCCCCCTGAAATTTTGGTGACATACTCATGTTCTTTTCCTTGCAAGCCGACCAGTTGAATCAAACTTTTCACTTTAACGTCGATTTCTGATTTGCTTTTTTTCGCGAAGACAAGTGGTAAGGCAATGTTTTGGTACACCGTCTTTTGTTGCAAAAGATTGTACCCTTGAAAGATGACGCTCATCTTTTTGTGATACTCGATTTGCTCTTTCCCGGCAATGGAACGTAACTCTTTGCCATCGACCCACACCTCACCATCGTCATACGTCTCCAGTAGACTCAACACGCGCAAGATGGTACTTTTGCCCGCTCCGCTCATTCCAATCAGGCCAAAGATTTCCCGTTCCTTGACCGAAAGAGAAATGCTTTTTAAGGCATGCAATCCATTGGACGCATAGGTTTTATTTACTTGCTTGATTTCAATCATACGCTTCTCCTTTAAACAAAAAAACACTTTCATCCCAAACATAGGACGAAAGTGCTCGCGTTACCACCTAATTTTACCAATACCTCACGATACTAGCCTCTTCGGGTACCATCATACCCTAGCGCGTTAACGGGCGCACCCGTCTTGTCCTACCTATCGAACAAGCGACTCCAAGACCATTTTCAATGATTGCCCTTTATTCTGCTTCCACCAAGTGCAGAACTCTCTGTAAAAGTTTTCCTCATCTACTTTTCTTTTCAACGTCTTCTATTTCTATCCTTATCTTAAAGAAAGAATGTCGTTCTGTCAACCTCAAAATTAATAATTTTCATTTTATTTTTTCATTTGTTTCATACATTTGCTTTGTTTTCATTTCCATATTCCCCAAATTCAGAGGATTCCCATACAACATACGTTTATTCAAACACTATCCTATTTGGCATACAGCGCCATTTCTTTGCAAGGGACAAATCAAACTTTCTTACGTCTCACAAGCAAAACCGTCTTTGTCGCGGTCCATCTTGACTTGATAAGCAGGATGATCTTTGGACACTCCATTTGGATACACTTTGCGCAGCTCCGTGCAGTTTTGAAAGCGTTGCGGCTCTGATTCATTTTCGTCCTTTTCTGGGGGGCTTACTTCAATCCCTCCTGCATTGTAACTGCCCACCTTACTGTCGGTTACAATGCCATTTCCATTTGAACGAAACACCAAACTTCCGCTTTCATCCGTTCGGTAAAGTGGTATTTTTTTGCTTTGCAAACGCTCGATGACCTCTTGGTGTGGGTGTCCATACGTATTATCTGCCCCCACCGTTAACACTGCAATCTCAGGCTTTGTTTGAGCCAAAAACCGCATGGACGTACTGGTTTTGGATCCATGGTGTCCAAGTTTTACCAAATCGACATCTTCTAACTTCAAGCGATCTTCCACTTTTGAACTCGCATCTCCTGTAAACAAGAACGTATCTGTTCCATAGGTTAAGTGCACCACCAGGGAATCATCGTTTTCGTCTTCCTGTCCACCTTTGGTGTTTAAAATGGTAAAGGTAGCCTTCCCTAGTGAAAAGACAACATTTTCAAGTGGTACGGATGCGGCTAGACCTTGGTTGGAAAGCGACGTTATAAAGTCACGATAGACTTTGGTATTGGCATCGCCATTGGGGACAAGTACCGTGTTAACTTGAAACGCATTCACAATTGAATCGGCTGCCCCAATATGATCTGCGTGATAGTGGGTTAGAATCAAGTATTCCAATTCCCTCACCCCAAGTTTTTTTAGATAATTGCAAATAATGGCATCATCCTCCGGATCTCCGGAATCAATCATCATATATTGATTGTTTGCTTTGATTACGATGGCATCAGATTGACCTGAATCGATGAAATGCACTTCCATCTCCTGCAACATTGCATCGGGTTGTTGGAGCGGTGTTGCTGGATCATCCCCTTGTCCTACTGGTCGCTCCTCGACGGGGGGTGGGCTTGACGCACACCCGACAAGAGACCATGCAAGAATTAGAATGAACGTGGAACGAAAAAAAACGTGACCACTGCTTCTTTTGGTATTATTCATAGTATTCCCTTCCTTTTCTTACTTCCAATCTTTATGCCTCTTTTGTTTTGCTCAAAGGCAAAAAAAAGAGGAAAAAAAAACCCATGATTGTCTCGAATCGCCAGCAAGCCCAATACTCCACAAGCTTGAAAAGCAGTAGAAACACCCCAATGAGATATCCTAAGTATAGCATTGTTTGCACCAAATTTGGAGTGTGGATTTGGGATCCTTTGTACATGCAAAACAAAAAAAGTGGATGGCTTCACAAGAAACCATCCACTATCTACCTATCTTTTCACATTTCAATATGGAGACCGACTATTTTGTTGAACCAGTAACTTTGCATAGATA
Organism: Erysipelotrichaceae bacterium; assembly: GCA_051655665.1. Taxonomy (GTDB): domain Bacteria; phylum Bacillota_I; class Bacilli_A; order Erysipelotrichales; family Erysipelotrichaceae; genus JBOFMT01. The sequence continues at coordinate 9,978 of JBOGAI010000020.1, forward strand.
TATTGACACTATCACCCCAATATCCAGGCTATAGCATTGACCATACTGAAGGAATCAACAATAATATCAAAGAATTAAAAAAAATAGAATCAGGATGAGAAATTTCTTGAATTTCCGCATCAGAATCCTACTCTCGATAAATAATTTATGATTCAAATCAAGGCGGATTTTTTGTCTACCCCACTGTTGACTTAGAGCCAAAGGTATTACATTCTTTTACTATACTCAGCCTTTATTCTAGCAAATAAAAAAAGCCTTTATTGAAAGGCTTTGCTTATTTAATGGCAGGGGTGACAGGAATTGAACCCGTATCAGCGGTTTTGGAGACCGTTATACTACCATTGTACTACACCCCTATGGTGACTCGTACGGGGTTCGAACCCGTGAATGCTTGCGTGAAAGGCAAGTGAGTTAACCGTTTCTCCAACGAGCCAGGATTACATTGCCTATACATAGTATCATATTCCCTTGTAAATGACAATACTTTTTCGCGACAATTTCGCGAAGTTGATAGAGTAGTCCCTTTGATTCTCCCAACCCGATTGACCGTGTATTGATTCTTACTTCAGTATGTGTAAAAAAAAGAAGCCTAGTCAAGGCTTTGCTTCTTTGTGCGGAATGAAATGGTTATTTGGTTCACTTATTCTTCCATAGCCTGAAGGCGTATGCGATCGTTCAAATATTGGTCAATATCCACGATGTAGATGAAACTTTTTGTGGGTTCACCCTCTTTGGTTTGATGCAAGTAGTTTACAGTCATCGTTTTGATGATGGATACAATATGATCGATTTGTTCATTTTGTGCACCGACCATAAAAGTGCAATCTCCGTATTTCATGAATTCTCCAGTAGTGGATAAAACCGTGGACAAATACCCATGATTGGTTAATTCTTTGATAACAGGTTCTTGGTCTGCTTCATTCACAATAGCAAGTACAATTCTCATATCCACTCTCCTAACCTACCCCCTTATTTTACGGTAAATCGCTCCACCTTGCAACCACCTGAGTGCAAAAGGGTAAAGGAATGAGGATTACTCACTGCGAATTGCCTTCATAAAGGGCTCCATACGTTCATCCAAATCATCCCCTTCAAAACCATATTCTCCCATGTGAATCAAGGGCTTGAATTCCCCATGAAAATCACTGCCACATGTCAACAGCAAGTTGTGTTTCTTGCAAAAATCGGCATAATACGCATTTTGCTGTGGGGTATGGTAGTTGCTGTAGGCTTCCAATCCGGAAATACCTAGCGCCATACTTTCTAGAAGCAGGGTTTCTTGTTGATAGAAATTTTTATAAGGATGGGCGATGATGGCAAAACCACCTGCATCCTTAATTTTTTGGATGGTGTCTTTTAAACTTGGGAATGGAATTCGTACATGCGCCTTTGTTCCGACGCTGCAAAAATCCCAATAAAAATTGACCACTGCTGGATTGTCGCGGCTCCCCCCTGGTCGATAGGGCATTAATTCCTCGCGTTCCAAATAACGTGAGTCTGCCAGCAGTTCTTTTACTACGACTTCAAAAGGAGTCATATGTCCTTCACACTTTACAAGCAATTCTTCTACATTGAGTTCATATCCATACACTTCATTCAACAATTCAATACGTGCCTTGTTGGAGGCAATCATCATGGTGTTGATTTCATCATCCAAGGAGGCAAAAGCGGGATGATGTGGGTCAATGTCGTACCCTAGAACATGAACCTCAAGCCCATTAAACAAGGTATCACACTCAATACCCGGTACAACGCGAATGCCTGCTGCCTTTCCATATTCCACTGCCTTAGGTACCGCTTTGGTGGTGTTGTGGTCACAAACCGCAATCACATCCATCCCACTTTGTTTCGCAATGTCAATAAGCGCTTCCTCACTGTATTGCCCATCGCGGCTATAGCGCGAGTGCATATGCATATCGTATTTCATATCCAACCCTCCTATTTTCTTGCCTATTTTACCATACCTTACGGCAGGATGCAAAAAGGGCAGCCTTTCGCAAAGAAAAGCTCCCTGAGTTTTTTTATGGGCTCTCCTAGAGATTGTTGGAGCGCAGTATGGAAATCAACAACCACAATCCAAAAAAACCTGCCACTACAAACCCCAATAATCCAAGTACCGCAATGCCTTGATACTGTGGTCCAGCCGCGACGTTAATGATGAGAGCCGAAGCCACAAACAACGCCGCAACCACAATCGCAAATACAATGCGATTGATCATCTTGTTGATGCTTTTGATGTTTTCTTCGGGTAGTTTCGCATCCACTCTAACCGCTAGTTTTCCAGCACTTGCCGCTTGCAATACCTTATTGGTTTGTGTTGGTAAATTCATGGTACTTCGATACAACTGAAACAGAAGTTTCCCTTGGTTCTCCAAGGAAAAATATTCCTTGCTTTGTTGCTCCATGATTTTTTTCGCATAGGGTATGATGAGTTCGAGTACGGATTTGCCCGGTACCAACATGCTTACCAAAGATTCCATCGTGAGCAATCCTTTGCACAATACGACAAGTCCATTGGGCAATCCCAATTCATGCTTGCGCGAGATTTGAAGAATTTCATTGACCATTTTCGCAAGATCTAAATCCGCAAGGCTGGCTTGTCCATATTGCCGATACATTAGGGCAATGTCTTGATATAAGGCGCGCTCATCCACTTCTTTGTGAACGATTGCCATCATCAACAACACATCTTGGATTTTCTGTAAATCTTCCACTACATATGCAACCAGCAATTCGAGAAACTGCTTCCGCATCATCGAATTGAGTTCCCCCATCAATCCAAAATCAAGAAGAACAATTTTCTTATCCGCGATTAGAATATTTCCAGGATGGGGATCCCCATGGAAAAAACCATCTTCAAATACCTGCTTGCAGTAGTTTGTCACTAATTTTTGACTGAGTTCTTCCAAATCATATCCTTGTTCTTTCAAGACTTGAATTTGATAGAGTTTTGTTCCCTCGCATTTTTCCAAAGCTAAAATTTCTTTTTTGGAGTATTCCATGATGACGGATGGCACTTTCACAAAGGGTACCGATTTTTGTAATTCATAGAAGCGTTGCGTATGCAATGCTTCTTTTTCAAAATCAAGTTCTTGTAAGATACTGCGCTCAATTTCCGCAATGACCTCATCAAAACGAATGACTTGCGAACGGATGGTAAATGTCGCCCATTTGGCTAATTTTTTCAAGATGGCCAAGTCCGCCATAATGGTTTCCTTGCTTTTCGGACGCTGGATTTTCAGGACAATTGTTTGTCCATCCAAAAGTGTCGCTTCATGCACTTGCGCCAAAGACGCACTCGCCAGCGGTACGGGATTGATGTATCCAAAGTGGCTTCGCCACTTTTCCCCATAGCTTCGCTCTAAGATCGGAATCAAGGCATCAAAAGGCAATGGCTCCGTTTGATCTTGTAACTTCTGAAATTCGTGAATGGCTTCTGGTGGAAACAAATCGATTCGAGTTGCCAACAGCTGCCCCATCTTCACAAAAGTTGGGCCCAACTCTTCCAAGGCCAAACGCAATTCAACTGGATGTTCTAGGTTGAGCGA
>JBOGAI010000021.1:0-17404 GCA_051655665.1 Erysipelotrichaceae bacterium
AGAACTGCATTTCGCCTTCTTCAATCTTGCTTAGCGCCATGTCCTTGATTTCTTCAAAGCGAATGGTTGCACGCTGTTCCCCAAGTTGTACAAGCTGTGCTTCCTTGTCGGCAAGGAAATCAAAATACTCACTTGTAAAGCTGTTGTAGGAGGCTGCCCCATCCATCGTCAACAGCATTTCGGTATAGAAATCCGTCGTGAAATTGGTTTCTGGAACAGCCAACACGCCACGAATGGAACCCGCGCCCATTGTAGAGTTGCCCATTTCAAAGGACATATAGTTCGGACTTTCCACCATCCCCACGATGGTGTAGGTCAGTTCACTTAAACTTTCATCCAACGAATTGTCGGGATGGGTCAGGGTAATGGTATCCCCGATTTGATAGCCACCTTCCTCAAAGACACTGGCTTTCAACACGGCTTCATTGGCAGCCTTTGGCATTCTGCCTTCCACCAAACGCCACTGATCGACATAACTTTGGTCTTCGCGACTTGCCTCACTTGGCAAAGACACGACCTTAAAGGCCAATTCACTCTCTCCCTGTTTGACCAGTGCTTCAAGAGCTTTGCTGGCATGAATCTTGTCTAAGCCAGGAAATGCTTGCAACGCTTGCACGTCGTCTTCACTAAATCCAAGCGTTGAGAATATTTGAAAATCTCTAAAGTGGGTATCATCATAGTAACGGTCAATGTTTTGCTGCATGATGTCTGCTGACGTCGTAACGCCCGTAAAAAAGGCAACACCAATGGCTACAATGAGAAGTATCGAGAAAAAACGACCCTTGGTTTTCGCAATTTCACGGAATAAATCTTTGCGTAAACTCTTCATGTTACCACTCCAAATCCATTACGTTGGCTTTGGTCTCATTGTATTTGATGGAATCAATTTTCCCGTTTTTCACATGAATGACTTTATCTGCAATCGGAGCCAACAAACCATTGTGGGTAATCACGACAATCGTCGTTCCATATTGTTCGTTCATGTCTTGCAACAAGCGCAAGATCGATTTTCCTGTCAAGTAATCCAGGGCACCGGTTGGCTCATCACACAACAGCAGTTTCGGATTTTTCGCCAACGCTCTGGCAATGGCTACCCGTTGTTGCTCCCCACCGGACAACTGGGATGGGAAATTGAATTTGCGTTCGCTAAGTTCCACTGCACTGAGCATTTCCCCTGCATCAATGGGATTCTTGCAAATTTGCGTTGCCAATTCCACGTTTTCTAGTGCCGTCAAGTTTTGAACCAAATTATAAAACTGGAACACAAACCCGATTTCATGACGACGGTAGGTTGCCAATTGTTTGTCGTTGTAGTGGGTCACTTCCTCCCCATCCACTTGGATCGAACCATCCGTAGCATTGTCCATGCCGCCCAATAAATTCAAAATGGTGGATTTCCCCGCTCCCGAGTTTCCGACCACGATGACAAATTCCCCTTTATTAATCGTGAAGTCCACGCCGTTTAGAGCGTGAATCTCCACCTCTCCCATTTTGTATGTTTTACGTACATCTTTAAATTCAATATAAGTGTTCATGAATTTTCCTCCGATTTCCATAACAGTTGCATTTTATCACATTTTCCGTTTTGATAGGCGTTTTGGGGAAGAATAACAAAATTTAAGACAAATTTGCATAAAAAAAAAGGCTTTATGCCTTTTCAATTTGGACCCCTTTCCAAAAAGCCACGTACCCCGAAATATGTTGGGCGGCGCTTTTGGGTGCAGGATAGTACCACGCTGCATCCTCATTGAGGCTGCCATTGACGGATAACGAATAATAATGGGCTTCGCCTTTCCAAGGGCAAACGCTTGTGGTGTTGCTTTCCACCAAATACGCGGAATTCACATCTGCTTTGGGAAAATAGACATTGCCCTCCACCATCACGGTCGCATCGCTTTGCGCAATGATTGCGCCATTCCATTTTGCAGTATACATTAGGTTCACCTCGCAACTACAGTATCAAAACCAAAAGACATGTAAAGTGAGATGCTTGGCGCGTTTGCCTACCCTTCTCCCTTTAAAAAGGTTTCCAGTTCTTGCGCATAGCGAAGGGGTTCGTCAACAATGCACATGGCATGGTTGCTGTTGTCGTACAACGATAAGCGATGCTTGCCAGGGTGCACCTTTGCCATTTCTTCACTCATCGCATACGGCGTAAAGGAATCCTGCATACCATGGATAAAAAGCGTTGGGGTCGTGCTTTGACGCACGATGTCAATCGGATTCACGCTTCGCAACGAAAATCCATACACCAAGCGCACATAGACAAGTGGCCCCCACAAACACCAAGCGGGCAAGCGAAATTGCTGTTTCATTTGGTGCGCGAGTTCCGACCAAAGGCTGCTGTACGCGCAATCACTTACGATAAAGGCTAAGGGGATGTCAAAGCGTTGCACCAACAAACAAGTTGCTGCCCCCAAGGATTCTCCATGCAAGCCAATACTGGCCTGCGCGTCTTGTTGGCGGATGGATTGAATCAGTTGCAACAAGTCTTTTTGCTCAAAATGTCCCATACTCAAGAATGAACCACCGCTTTGCCCATGGTAACGATGATCGTACAATACACAGTGGTAGCCAAGCTTGTAGTAAAGCAGGGCATACTTGACCATGCCATAACGGGTATAGGAGAAGCCATGTGGCAAGATGACATAGCGATGACTCTCAATTGGGTTTCGCCAAATTTCCCCTTTGAGGCATACCTCTTCAGCCCCCTGGAGTTCAAACATTTCTTTCGCAATGGCATCGTATTCTGCTTGATCAAACTTTCCATCGCGTACTTCCTTCGCAAAACTTGCCTCACTGCTAAAGGTTTTTGGTTGCAGGACCAAACGGGCCGCATAGGCGGAAAACAAAGCATAACCAAGCATAACAAACAGCAATATCCATTCCATGGTCCATCTCCTTTTCGCACGTTGCGTGTGGTTGTATTCATCATATCACACCCATTGGGTAGAACATTAGAATTGAACTTCAAAAAGAAGTACCTATAATGCCAATAAGGGGGATAACCCAATGAAAAAAAATCATAAGACCCTTTTGCTTACGTCCATTGGAGTTTTGGGAGGTGTCGTTGCCTACGAATATGGCAAAAACGCCGTAAGCAATTATTTTTACGATATGGTCATTAAAAAACATCCAGACAAAATCCCGGTCGATCAGTGGGATGAGCGTTTTTACTCCAAAGAATTCAAAGAAAAATCCAAACAAAAACTAGCGGAAAACGAAATGTGGTTGGCACACCATACCTATCACGATCGCTGGATAACAAGCTTTGACGGTTTGCGCTTGCATGCCTACTTGTTTGAGGCAAAGGATCCCTCGCATCGTTGGCTGATTGCCTGCCATGGATGGTCGGGCGATGGTTTGTTTATGGCCAACTTGCCGGTGACCTTGCATGAACTAGGCTATCATACGTTGTTGGTGGATTGTCGTGGACATGGACAAAGTGATGGGGACTACGTCTCGATGGGGTACTATGACAAATTTGATTTGAAGTCCTGGTGCGAATACGTCGTCCAACAAGATCCGCTCGCACGCATTGCACTGTATGGCATCTCGATGGGTGCGGCAAGCGTATTGATGTGTTCCGATTTGCAATTACCACCCAATGTCAAAGCCATGGTGGAAGACTGTGGATACACAAGCATCCGTGACATTTTCGCTCACCAACTGCGGACGCAATACCCCGTTCCTTTGCCGGATGAACCCATCTTGCATAATTTTGATGAGGTGTTGCGCAAACGAGCCAATTATTCCCTCTACGATGGCAGTGTGCTTGAACACGTGGCGCGTTCCACCATTCCCACACTGTTTATCCATGGTGAAAAAGATACCTTCGTCCCGTATGAAATGGGCAAAAAACTCTTCGAAGCGGCGAATTGTCCCAAAGAGTTTGCCAGTTTCCCTTTGGCCAACCATGGAGGCTCCTGCTTGGAGGAAGACTATTATCCAACGCTGTTACGCTTCTTCGCGAAATACCTATAAAAAAACGATCCCAAGGGATCGTTTTGTTTGTTTGATGGTGGCCAAGGTCGGACTCGAACCGACACAGTATCACTACCGGCGGATTTTGAGTCCGCTGCGTCTACCAATTTCACCACTTGGCCGTGTTGCTCTATTATTATGCCCAAAATCGAACCAAAAGTCAACACCTCTTTCACACTTTATTTACTTTTTTATGGTTGGGATTTATTGTCCCCTCCACCATGCCCTTCTTTTTCGCTTCCGCATCCAAAAGAAAAGAATCCAAGCATCGCAGTGCAAGGATTCTTTTGGCTTTATTTTTGGTGAACAATCGCCCCGTTGATGAGCGTATATTCCACGACGTGTTGCACATCAAAAACATGACGATCACTGATGAACAAGTCCGCATCTTTGCCCACTTCCAAACTTCCGACACGGTGGTCAATGCCCAATGCTTTGGCCGGATTGATCGTAATGGCTTTTAATGCTTCCACCTCCGGCATTCCCGCTTTCATGGCAAGGCTTGCACAAAGCGGCAAGTATTCAAGTGGAATTACCGGAGAGTCCGTAATGATGGAAACCAATACTCCAGCTTCGTAAAGACGAGCAGGCGTTTCAAATGTTCTGTTTTTCAGCTCGAATTTGGATTTATCGGTCAAGGTAGGCCCTACAAACACATCAAAGCCGCTCGCTTTGACCGTGTCTGCAATCAAATGCCCTTCGGTGCAGTGTTCGAGGGTCATGCGCACATCAAACTCCTTGGCAATGCGGATGGCAGTGGCAATATCATCAGCACGATGCGCGTGTGCTTTCAACGGAATTTGTTTGGTAATAACCGGAATCATCGCTTCTAGACGCAAATCCAGTGCCGGCAGTTTGGATGCATCGTCTGCTGCCGCAACCTTTTTTGCGTAGTACTCTTTGGTTTTCATCAAGGTTTCGCGTAGCAACGCTGCGGTTTGCATACGCGTTTTGATTTTGGTCGCTTGATAAACACGTTTTGGATTTTCCCCAAATGCGCATTTCATGGCAAGGTTGTCGACCAAAATCATTTCGTCAATCACGGTACCATGGGTTTTGAATGTTGTAAAGGTTCCCCCGATGACATTGGCAGACCCTGGTCCTGTACAAGCCGTCGTAATCCCTGCCATTGCTGCCTGATGAATGGTTTCATCTACGGGATTGATTCCATCAATGGCACGCATGTGCGGGGTAAGCGGATCGCTCATTTCATTGACGTCGTTGCCTTCAAATCCGATGGCACTTTCCATCATGCCCAAATGGCAGTGTCCATCAATCATCCCCGGATAGACAAACTTCCCTGTCGCATCGATGATTTGCACTTCGGGACCAACACTCAAATCCTTGCCGATTGCGGCAATTTTCCCCTCTTTAATTAACAAATCACTCACCAAGGTTTCCATACTCCCCATCGTATGAAGCAAGCCGTTTTTAATTAAAATCATTTGTATTCCCTCTACTTTCTTTCTTAAATTGTATCACATTTTACAATCTTTTTGCCACATTCTTTCACAAAGAAAGAAAGTTCTTTCAAACTTTCTACTTTTTTTGAAAACGCAATCGAAACGTACAATGTTTGCACAACGCTTCGCTGCATTTTTGATTTTGAAACATTTCCACCATCGTGCGCACCCGCTCACTTTCAAGCAGAGGACCAAGCCCTTGCTCATAGACGTTTCCTAAATGGATGGCTCCATCTCCATCCAAACAGCAGGCACTAAGCGTTCCATCCACCAAGATTGCAGCTTGATCTTTTAATCCATAACAATACCCCTCTTTTACAAGAGGCGCATCAAGACTTGGCCATTCAAAAACGTCTTCCACATGCAAGAACACATTGGGTTCTAGCGTGACGCGTCCTTTGGCGAACAGCGTTTCCTCCTCAATCGCATAGTAGCGACGCAGGCCTTCCAACACCGCCACCGCATCACTGCGCAGTCCGTCTTGTTGTTTTGCCCAAAGGCGCAGCGAAAGGTAAGTTTGCCCTTTTAACCGCGTGACCCCCTCCATGATGGAGGCCAAGTATGGCTCTAGCTCTACTCCTTGTTCTTGAAAATTATGCAAGGAGATGTTGATTTGCCGAATGGGCACAGTGGCCAATTCGTCAAGGCGCTTGGCCAGCAACGTGCCATTGACGGTCAAATTGATTGCAATCCCCGCTTCATGCGCCATTTCACAAAACGTCGGCAACAACGGATGCATAAGCGGTTCCCCTAGCACATGCAGATACACATAGTTGGTGTACGGCTTGACTTCCTGCAGTAAAAAAGCGAACTCCGCTTTGCTTAAAAAGCGGGTAGGTCGCTTGTTTTGAGTGCAAAAGGAACATGCCATATTGCATGCATTCGTGATTTCAAGATATATTTTTTTAAATCGCATACGATCACTTCCCCATGCATTATAACATACGTTTGACCCATAAAAAAAGGGAAGCTAGAAACTAGCTTCATACCCTTTCATAAACGCAAGACGATTCAGTTCTTGAAATTGGGGTTTGCTTTTGAATTTTTGGTCAATGAACGCCAAGGTTTTGTCCAAGTCAAACATTCCCAATTCTTTGCACATTGCGCCAAAGGCAATCATGTTGATGACTTTCAAGTTGCCAAGGGCGAGCGCCATTTCTTGCATCGGCAATGCCACATCCACACCAGGGGCATGCACCAAAGATGCATTGGCAATGATTTTTCCATCCTTTGCCAAGATGCCCGCAAAACGCTCCCAGGAAGGCTGGTTCATCGCAATCAAATACGAGAGGTTGCTCGAAATGCGAGGAGAAGCAATGGGCATATCGGAAATCACCACATGACAATGTGCCGTCCCGCCGCGCATTTCAGGTCCATAACTGGGAAAGTAACTGACTTCATAGCCTTGTTCCATCGCCAAGGTTGCCAATAACACACCGATGCTCAAGACTCCTTGCCCCCCCGCTCCGGAGATGATAAAGCTTTTTTTCATTGGTCGTCCTCCTTGAAAATACCCAAAGGATAGTATTCAATCATCTGGTTTTTCACATACTCCAACGCTTCAAGAGGGGTGCATCCCCACCCGACGTTGCACGTCGACAACACTTCCACCAAAGAAAAACCTTTTTGTTGGATTTGGTTTTCAAACGCACGTTTGATTGCTTTTTTCGCTAAGGTAACATGAGCAGGATTATGGACGCTCACCCGTTGCAAAAACGCAGCGGACGGAACCGTTGCCAAGAGCTCGCACATTTGCAGCGGCAAGCCCATGCCATTTTGATTTCGTCCAAGCGGAGAGGTCGTCGTCTTTTGGTTCAACAGCGTTGTGGGTGCCATTTGCCCCCCCGTCATGCCATAGATGGCATTGTTGACGAAGATGACGGTAATGTTTTCACCCCGATGTGCCGCATGAACGATTTCGGCCATTCCAATGGAAGCCAAATCTCCATCTCCCTGGTAAGTGAATACGATTTTGTCGCTTTGGGCGCGTTTGACCCCAGTTGCAACCGCAGGCGCTCGGCCATGTGCAGCTTGAATGGCATCGGTGTTGTAGAAGTCGTAGGCCATGACACTGCACCCTACCGATGCAATGACAATGGTGTGATCCAAGATCCCAAGCTCAACCAAGACTTCCGCTACCAAACGTTGGATAATGCCATGGGTACACCCCGGACAATACGTCAGGGGTTTGTCGGTCAATCCCTCACTGCGTTTATATATTGTGTTCATGGATCCCCTCCCAAAGTTGAACGATGCGCTGTTCAATTTCTTCACTTTCGATGATGATTCCCCCAACGCGGCTCAAATGAGACACCTCCACTTTGCACTGCACGGCCAAGTGAATGTCTTTGAGCATTTGCCCGCATGACAAGTCTACATTGAGAATGTGCTTGACGTCTTTGCAAAGCGTTGCGATTTCTTTGCTTGGAAATGGCCACAACGTGATCGGACGAATGAGACCTACTTTAATCCCACGACTTCGGGCGTGTTCAATGGCTTCTTGGGCAATGCGGGAAATCGAGCCATATGCAATGATGCATAGTTGTGCATCTTCCATGTACATCGCTTCCACCATCGTTTCATTCGCCTCCACCAAACGATAGGTCGCTTGCAAATCCAAATTATGCTGTTCTAGGGCAGAGGCATCCAAATACAAGGAATTCACGATATTGCGCTCACGACCGATGCGTTTGCCATCCACGGCCCATGAGGTCGCAATTTCCGGATAGGGATACGGCTTTTCTTCCATTCCTTCCATCATTTGTCCCAACATGCCATCCATCGCAATGGTCGCGACCATTCGATATTTGTGCGCAACATAGAAACTTCGCATTACCAAATCATATACTTCCTGTACGGTTTTCGGTGCATAGACGATACACTGATAATCACCATTTCCTCCACCACTTACCATTTGCTTGTAGTCGGCTTGGGAAGGCAAAATCCCACCAAGACCTGGACCAGCCCGCATGACATTGACGACCACGCAGGGTAATTGGGCTCCAGACAAATACGATATGCCCTCTTGCATCAGTGCAATCCCTACAGAGGCTGAGCTGGTCATCGTTTTGACCCCTGTTGCTGCTGCGCCATACACCATGTTGATGGAGGCCACTTCACTTTCCGCTTGCAATACTACCATGTCGTTTTGCATGTGTTGCATCATATATTCGATGACTTCGTTTTGAGGCGTAATGGGATACCCAAAATAGGCGGCACAACCTGCCGCTTTGGCTCCTAGGGCAATTGCCTCATTGCCTTTGCGCAGTTGCTTAGTCATGTTGATCAATCCCGATCACACTGTCCGGGCACATTTTTACGCAGTTTAGACAGCCAATGCATTGGGTTGTGTCAATGCACTGCGCTACCGGATAACCGGCTTGATTGTAGCGTTGTGAGAGGGTAAGAATGTGTTTTGGACAAAAATGCACACACAACTCACAACCTTTGCAATAGCGCTCATCAAAGCGTACAACGTATCCCATCTTAACGCTCCACGTAGATGGACGTGATTTTGCTCATCATGTCAATGCGCGCTTCTGCCATCTCGTCTGCCACCAAGTAGGTCGGCTTGTTTTGCTCCTTGGAAATGCGCATGATTTCACGAATGCGATCAAAAATCAGTTCAATCTTGCGCATTGCATCTTCTTTATTATACCCGATGATTTCCTGGTAGACATTAATCAAACCACCGGCATTGATGACATAGTCTGGTGCATACAAGATGCCTTTTTCTTGCAAGGCGCGACCGTGTTTTTCAGGATCTAAGAGGACGTTATTGGCCGCTCCTGCAATAATCTTACAAGATAAACATGCGATGGTTTCGTCATTGATGATGCCACCGAGGGCACAAGGTGAAAAGACATCCACGTTTAGGCAGACAATATCTTGCTCGCTTACGGCAATCGCGCCAAACTCCTCTACGACCGCTTGTACCTTTTCAGGGTCAATGTCGTACACATACACCGTTGCCCCCGCAGTGCGCAACTTTTCACACAAGTAGTAGCCAACATGACCTACCCCCATAATCGCAACACTTCTTCCTTCCAATTTGGAAGAGCCATATGCTTCCTTCAACGCAGCTTTGATGCCAACAAAGACACCATGTGCCGTAAACGGAGAGGGGTCCCCACTGGTACCGGAACGACCGGTCACATGTGTGGTTTCCATTCCCACAAAATCCATATCGTTGGTGCACGTACCAACGTCTTCCGCGGTAATATAGCGACCATTCAAACTTTGCACATACCGCCCAAAGGCACGCCAAAACGCTTCCCGTCGAACCGTATCTTTGCGCAGTTCCTTAGAATTACCAAAAATAACAGCTTTCCCTCCGCCCAAGTTGAGTCCAGCACAGGCCGCTTTGTAGGTCATCCCTCGCGCCAAACGCAACACATCGTTGATTCCCTCGTCTTCTTGAGCATAATCCCAAACACGGGTTCCCCCAAGTGCGGGACCCAAGGTAGTGTTGTGAATGCAGATGGCCCCTTTTAAGCCGGTATTCCGATCGTAAAAATACATCAATTGCTCATACCCATACTTTTGCATTGTGTCAAACTTGTTCATGTTCTCCTCCATAACGTTTGATTGTACGCTTTTGTAATGCATCTTTGGTTTGAACCGCCAAAGCCCACATCTCATCTTCTCCTGGATAGACGTATACCTTGCCAATGTGGCGGACGCTTTGTTCGATGGCGGCAACGATGCGTGCGTTATACGCAACCCCACCCGTCACCAAAACACCATCGACGTGCCCTTCAAGTGCCACACTCAAACCAGCAATCTCTTTTGCAATCTGATAACAATACGCATCGACAATGGGTCGCATTTCTTCATGCTCGTCCACGATACGCAGCACTTCTTGTACGCTACTAGTACCAAAGTAGGAAACAAAACCCCCATGCCCCACAATTTTTTGGCGTACAGCCTCTATCCCGATTTTCTCCACCAAATCCAAGATGGAAAACAAAGGAATACCGCCACTGCGCTCACTGGAAAACGGTCCTTCTCCGTCCAAGGCATTGTTCACATCCACCACTTCCCCAAAACGATGGGCCCCTACGGAAACCCCACCACCCAAATGGGCAACAATGAGACATAAGTCTTCATACGCTTTGCCGACGCGTTTGGCGTGTAACCTTGCAATGGCTTTTTGATTCAACGCATGAAAAACGGATTTACGCTCAATGCCATTGATTCCACTAATGCGCGCCTTGTCCATGAGTTCATCCACCACTACGGGATCCACCGTATAGGCATTGACCTGATAGTGTGCAGCCATTTCATAGGCAATCATACAACCCAAATTGGATGCATGTTGCCCACTTGGGCGCTCTTTTAATTCATCCACCATCCTTTGGTTGATTTCATAGACCCCACTGTGCAGTGGTTGCAACAAGCCACCACGTGCCACGATGGCATCAAAGCAAAGTTGATTGCGTTTCACCCACTGCTCAATGACGCGTTTGCGCATCGGCAACTGCTCCGCAATCGTGGAATAGGTGTGCAGTTCCTTACTGTCGTGTTGCAACGTATGTTGCAACTCTACTTGATCCTCGTCAAACAAGGCGAGTTTGGTGCTTGTAGAACCCGGATTGATAATTAGGTATTTCACTTTTGTCCCCCCAAAGCCATCGCCAAACGAATGGAATCCAGGCGCACGTACCATTCATCCGCGCGTGATGTCACCACAATGGGCACACAGGCTCCCAAAATAACGCCAGCACAACGGCCCTCTACAAAATAATTCATCGTTTTGTAGAAAATGTTGCCGGCTTCTATATTGGGCATGATCAAAATATCCGCCTCCCCGGCAACAGGGTGTTCGATCCCTTTTTGTTTCGCCTTGGATGCACTCAAAGCCAAATCCATGGCAAAAGGTCCTGCTATGACGCAATCATTGCGCTGATAATGCGTCAGCAAATGCTCATACACCTTGGTCACCGGCATGTGGGCATCCACCTTTTCTTTGGCCGCCAGCAAGGCAACGTTTGGACGCTCGATTCCAAGCACATGAGCCGCTTCGATGGCGTTATCCAAAATCGCCTCAAACACCGCTGCATCAGGGGCAATATTCATGGCGCAATCGCTAACTAAAAACGCTTTGTGATGCGTTTTTGGCGCAAACAACGTCACATGACTCAAACGCCGTTGCGGTTTCAACACCTGCAAGATTGCCCGCAAAAACACGCTGGTATCCAAGGATCCCTTCATGATGCAATCCAGCGTCCCCTGCAGCACTGCCTCGCACGTTTTGTGTGCTGCATCTTGTGGAGAGTCCGCCTGCACGATGCGATAGGGTGGCATCTTTTCCGGCAACCGCTGCGCAATGGTTCGGGCATCGCCAAACAATACGACTTCTTGTACTTGTTCAAGATGAGGAAGAAAAGCAAGCAATTCTTCTTCGTGTGGATAGGCAATGCCCAAACGAACCAAACGCTCATTTCGATCCAATGCTTCAAGCACAACAACACCTCCTTATTGTCTTATGTAACCGTTTACATTATACCACAACTCCCGTATTGAGACCATAGCATTTCCGTGATTTTTCCTGGAAGCACAAAAAAAAAAACGGTCTGTTGACCGTTTTGTATTTTTCTTTATTCCGTTTTCGTCCTTACTCGGATTTTGGCAAAATCAAGTTCAAGGTAACCCCAACGATGGCTGCCAACGCAGTACCACTAAGCGTCAATAACTTCCCAATTGGAAGAATCGCGCCTCCCAACCCAATGATTAGCATCGCACTGGCAATAATCAAGTTGCGCTGCTTTGTAAAATCTACTTTATTGTCAATTAGAATACGTAATCCATTGCTGGCAATAACACCATACAACAAGATGGCCATTCCACCCAATACTGCAGAGGGAATCGTGGAAATCAAGGCTGAGATTTTTCCAATCATCGACAAGACAATCGCGATCACCGCAGCACCTGCTGTTACGTATACCGAACCGACTTTCGTCATCCCGATGACACCTGTGTTTTCACCGTATGTAGTGTTCGCCGGTCCCCCTAGCATGGCAGAAACGGCAGTGGCAATTCCATCACCGGCAAGCGTAAATTCCAAACCAGGGTCTTCCAAGAAATTCTTCCCACAAATTTTTCCTAGAACCGTATGGTCTCCAATGTGCTCTGCAATGGTTACAAAGACAACCGGTAGCATGGCAAAGGTTTCTGGACCAAAGTGAAAGCTCCAAGTATCAAAGATTCCCGTCTCAAACGGCAAAGAAAATGCTGGTAACGTAAACCATCCCGCTTCCATGACCGGTGTGAAGTCTACAAGACCCAAAACAACCGATAAAATATAACCGCTGACAACCGCTGTCAAGAAGGGAATGATTTTGAAGAAGCCTTTGGCTTTGGTTGAAACGTATGCTGCGATCAAGAATGTCACAATCGCTACAAACATGTAACGTGGATCCCCATCTACGATGAAGTTGGCATCTTTTACCGCATTTCCAGCCAATCCCAATCCAATAACCGCAATCATCGGACCGATGACAATCGGTGGCAATAAGCGGTTTAACCACCCTTTCCCCACATAGCGCACGATAATCGCAACGACAACATAAGAAAGCCCAACAAGCACCAATCCACTTTGCGCAGCCGAGATGTCCCCTGACATCGCCGCTACCGCAATTTGGACCGCACCGATATAAGCAAAGCTAGAACCCAAATAAACAGGTACTTTTCCTTTGGTAATAATTGTGTAAATGATTGTCCCAATTCCACTTGCAAACAATGCAACCGAAATGGGAAAGCCCGTGATAATGGGTACCAAAATGGTAGCCCCAAACATGGCAAATACGTGTTGGAAACTCAACAACCCCCATTGCAACGCTTTGGGACGTTCATTGATTCCTAATACTAAATTTGATTGATCTTCCATAGTTCCTCCTTGTCGCACAGGCAAAAAAAATAGACCGCTTTGGGTCTATTGGCAGGAAATGGTCGTGATTAAAACCTCGAATTTCGCCTTACTGACCTCTCTGGATCAGCTTAAAGACCTATGCTTGTTAAAGGATATCACATCAAGACAATAATGTAAAGATAAAATGTGAAAAAAGCGCATTGCTGCGCTTAATGATGATTTTGTTTTTTTCCGCCGCTTTTTCCAATTTTCTCTTCTAGAAGGGCTTCAATGCGTTCGAAGTCGTAATCCAAGTTCATAAGTTCAGTGATTGCGTGTTTGGCAAACATATCAAAATAGACCCGATAATGGCGGATGGACGCTTCCACTTCAATGACAATCATTTCTCCGCTCAACGCAATCAGCTCTGGATAATCTTGAATGTACAAACTGACATCATCCACTTTCCCTTGAATACCATGCAACTCAAATTGGGTCGTCGACAAAATAAGGGGTACACCCAAATTGCCGACCAGCTCCATAAACTCTTCCATCAAACCAAGATCATAGTCTTCCCCAGAAATGATGATGCAATCGCAAGGTTCATTTTCCAGGTGCATAAGAAAGCGATTGGCCATCTCATACGCAAACTCGTTGTCTAAGAGCATGGAAGAAGCAATATAGTAAAGGCGCATTAGCGTTTGAAAAAGCTAGGGATGTCGTTGGTCACAACGTCTTCCACTTCATTGAAGCGTGGACGCTCGGTTGGTACAGGTTGCTTTGCCGCAATGGCTTTTGGCGCAGGCGCTGCCACTTCTTTGACTTCTTGGTCGAATCCCGTCGCGATTACCGTCACGATGACACTGTCGCCAAGTTGAGAGTTGATTGCAACCCCAAAAATGGTATCGATGTCGTTTCCAGCCGCTTCACGGATGAGTTCCACTGCGTCCTCCGCATCAAACAGCGACAAGGATTCGCCTCCCGTAATGTTTACGATGGCATTTTTCGCACCGGAAATTTTGGCTTCCAACAAAGGAGACAAGATGGCATTGCTTGCCGCTACTTTTGCGCGTTCTTCCCCATCGGCAATCCCGATTCCAATCAAGGCATTCCCTTGGTTTTCCATAACAGCGCGAACGTCAGCAAAGTCTAGGTTGATGAGTGCAGGTACTGCAATCAAGTCGGTGATGGTTTGAACCCCTTGACGCAAGACATTGTCTGCCACTTGGAACGCTTCTACTAAAGGTTTGCGTCCGATAGCATACAACAAATTGTCATTGGAAACCACAATCAAAGAATCCACGTGTTGGCGCAATTCTTCAATCCCGTCAATCGCTGCACGGGAACGTTTGTTTCCTTCGAAACGGAATGGTTTGGTGATAATCCCAACCGTCAACGCGCCCATTTCTTTTGCGATTTTCGCAAACATGGGAGCAGCACCGGTTCCGGTTCCTCCGCCCATACCCGCCGTAATGAAGACCATGTCTGCATCTTTGATGGCTTCGCGAATTTCGGTTTCACTCTCTTGCGCAGCACGGCGTCCCATTTCTGGGTTGGCACCGGCACCCAATCCACGTGTGATTTCACGACCCAAAATGATTTTGTTTTCCACTGGGGAATCTTTTAGGACTTGCAAGTCGGTATTGGCAACGTAAAACTCTACCCCTTGCATCCCTTCATTGACCATTCGGTTTACCGCGTTACATCCGCCGCCCCCAATACCGAATACTTTGATTTTCACAACTTGATTGAAATGTAGCTCCATAACTGTTCTCCTTTATATCGTTTCGCACACCAAAGCGCATCTAATTGTTGAATATTTTTTTGAGTTTTTTGGTAAACGTACCATCTTGGTCGTCATTGCGACGAACATGTTGTAATGTTTGTGAGACCTCACTGACATCCACGCTTGGTACATCACGACGTCGTAAGTTGCTTGGATGATCATAGGAATAGAATATCCCAAGCAAAGCGCTCAGTGCTGGATTTCGTGCCCCGATGGTTTGCGGAATATAGAAATGCACTTCCGCATTGAAGGCACGCTCCATCGATTGCAAGCCAATGACCTGAACACCTGAACCGGTCACCACATATTTGGTTTTCCCACTTGTTACAATGGTCGAACACGTATCGTTGATGGTCGCGATCCACGCTTTGACATGTGGCATCACTTCCATGCACAACTCTTTTTCACTTAAATAATGCGATTGGTTGCCCTCTTGCCACAAATGCACAATGGAATCACCCATATATTCTTCATGGAAGGTCAAGCAGTTGTTGAGCAACCGATAGCAATCGCTACGCTTGAAGCCATATTTGTTGGCAATGGCATCCGCCCAACTTTGATAGCCAATCGGCAAGGTTTCGCTGTTCACCAGGCTGCCCTTGTAAAACAGAGACAAATTGGTGGACTCGCGTTCTAAGTCTAAGGTAATGACATATGTATCCAAAGATTGTTCCAACACAGCAGCCTCTTCCGCGATTGCAATGGCATCCAAACAGATATCCAACACTTCCAAGTTGCAGCGTTCTACTAAACCTACATAATCAAACACGATTTGTTGGTTGGCAAACAACAAGTCGGCTTCAATCGCCAATTTGTCAACCGTCTCGTTCAGCGGCACTTTCCGAGAAGCGATGCCGTTGGTAATGAATTTGAGGGAAGCCATGTTCACCAATTGGTAATCCCCTTCCGGTTTGATTTCGCGCAGCTTTGCCAATCCACTGTCGATATGCTCTTTTCCAATCCGCGTTGCCTCGGGCAAGAAGACATTGACGCGCTTGTTGACGCGTGCAAATTGAACCGTTGGAATCAGCAGCAAGACACGATAAATGCGATATCCCATCTTCTTTTGGACTTCATCCAACGCTTTTTTTATAGCCGCTTCCACACTGCTGGCATTGACGATTTTGCGCTCCACAATTCCTTCACATGGAACGCATTCTAAATGCAACATATTGAAGCGTGATTCATGGAATTCCCCTACCAAAAGGCGAACTTCATATTCAGCAATTTCCAAACTTGCTAAGATCTGCATGAGGCACCCCCTATATCAAAATGATTGCATGCAATCATCCGTATTTTTCAAATAGATATACTATAGGCTTATAATATCACAAATGATGCGATAATAAAACATGATTTCATGTACTATATGAACTTTTTTCTTTTTTTTACACACATTTTCATACGCTTAGACATGCCACTGCGCATTCAATATTTCATTAGGAAGGCAATCCCCCTTATTTACGGGACTTTCGTTTTTTTTCGCTTCATTTTTTTCCAATTGATGGAAATAAGGCTTGCATTATCTTGTAATCAGTGGTATCATAAGTAAGCAAATTAATACAAGAGTTGAAAGGAGGTTACGGTATGTCAAAAGTTTGTGCAGTTACAGGTAAAGGACCTTTATCAGGAAATAAGCGTTCACATTCACTTCGCGCTACTCGTCGTAAATGGAATGTCAATTTACAAAAAGTTACGGTTATGGTGGATGGAAAACCTAAAAAAATCCGTATTTCCGCTCGCGCTTTGAAAACTCTTAAGGCAAAAAAAGCGATCTAAAGAAACAGGGCAACCTGTTTCTTTTTATTTGATAAACGGAATGGTTTTTACGTGAATGAACCCCGTTATTTGGACACCCAAATAATGGGGGTTCTTTTTTTTGCGAAACCCGACACTGCCTTTAGTCACTATTCAATGGAGTGCATCTGTCCGTCGTAGATGAGTATTGTTTTGGACAGGGTGGTTACAAAACCATTGCGCATCACTTTGGGTAACCCTTACCGTACGAACGCTTTTGAGACCAACGCGAGCTGACGCTTGAGGCGTAGGGAAGCCTTGTGATGTCTGTAGGTTTGGGGTTGCACGATACCACCCCATCACACGTTCACACCCTCGCATTCTAGAAAGGCGAAGTCTTATGACAATGCTGCTGCGAACTAACGTTTCACCCTTACAAAGCAAAGCACAATAAAAGGTATGCCCCCCCATGAATGTAGGGATGCATACCTCAATTACGAATGTACTATTTATTTATGTAACCTTCACGCAGAACCTCTTATTCCACCGACTTCAAAGATTCTACCATGGAGATGCGATTGATCT
>JBOGAI010000022.1:0-3056 GCA_051655665.1 Erysipelotrichaceae bacterium
CAATGGAAGTCATGGATGCGTCTAGCATGGAGTTCGATTTACGCCCGATGGAAGACTTCATAGCGAATGCACAGTTCAAGGCTGCTGGAATGCAGGAAATGCGCGCAGAAAATCAAGTGGGCAGTTTTGAATACAAGGATACCCATTATGATTTGTACTTTCAAAAAGGGGTCTTGTACGCCAAGACAGCGGACCGACTTTACATCATTGAAAATCCCCAGTAACCGCATGACTATGCGGTTTTTTCGTGTAAAGAATTGCTTTATTTCAAAGGGGAAATTTGCTATAATAGGGTGAATGTATAAGGAGGAATCTCATGAATCAGAAAAATATTCGAAATTTTTCAATCATTGCACATATAGATCATGGTAAATCCACGCTTGCAGACCGTATTTTGGAAATGACCGAAACGGTAATGCAACGGGAAATGAAAGAACAACTGCTCGACAGTATGGATTTGGAGCGTGAACGAGGCATTACGATTAAACTCAACGCAGTCCAACTCAAATACCATGCACTGGATGGGGAAGACTATATCTTCCATTTGATTGACACCCCGGGACACGTGGATTTTACCTACGAGGTATCGCGTTCTTTGGCAGCCTGTGAAGGTGCAGTATTGGTCGTAGACGCAGCGCAAGGAATTGAAGCGCAAACCTTAGCCAATGTGTATTTGGCTCTCGACAATGACCTTGAAATCATTCCGGTCATCAATAAAATTGACTTGCCGAGCGCCGAGCCGGAACGCGTAATCGATGAAATTGAAAACGTAATCGGGCTTCCTGCACACGATGCTCCGCTAATTTCCGCGAAATCGGGGCTCAATATCCAAGATGTGCTCGAAGCGGTCGTGCATCGTGTACCACCACCAAACGGGGATCCGAATGCTCCGTTACAAGCGTTGGTGTTTGATTCTTTGTACGATAGTTATCGTGGCGTAATTGCCTATGTGCGAATCAAAGAAGGAACACTAAAAGTAGGCGACAACGTTCGCTTTATGGCAACGGGGGCGCAATACGAAGTAACAGAAGTCGGGATTCGCAATCCAAAAGAAGTGAAAAAAGGAGAATTGACTACGGGTGAAGTAGGGTGGTTCTCGGCAGCCATCAAATCGGTAAAAGACGTGCGTGTTGGGGATACGGTGACCTTGGTTGATCACCCCGCAAGCCAACCCCTAAGTGGGTACCGTGTGATGAATTCCATGGTGTTTTGTGGTTTGTATCCAATTGATTCAAGCAAGTATAATGACTTGCGTGATGCACTAGAAAAATTACAACTCAACGATGCTTCTTTGCAATTTGAAGCAGAGACCTCACAGGCGCTAGGCTTTGGGTTCCGCTGTGGATTTTTGGGGCTTTTGCATATGGATGTGGTTCAAGAGCGGATTGAGCGTGAGTACAACATTGATTTGATTGCCACAGCGCCTTCGGTGATCTACCATGCCTTCTTGACGGATGGCTCGATGTTGCTTGTAGACAACCCTTCCTTGTTACCAGACGTGCAAAAAATCGATCATATCGAAGAACCGTTTGTAAAAGCGGTCATCATGTGTCCGAAAGATTACGTAGGGCCAATCATGGAGTTGTGTCAGAAGAAGCGTGGAACGTACCAAGACATGGTTTACATTGATGATACGCGTATGAGCATTACGTATGAATTGCCACTTGGTGAAATCGTATTTGACTTCTTTGATAAGCTTAAATCCTATTCCAAAGGATATGCGTCCTTTGATTATGAGTTCATTGGATATCAAACAAGCAAACTTGCTAAAATGGACATCATGTTAAATGGGGAAGTGGTAGATGCCCTTTCAACCATTGTGCACCGTGATTTCGCATACCCTCGTGGTAAGGCCATCGTTGAAAAAATGAAAACGCTGATTCCACGTCAGCAATTTGAGATTCCAGTACAAGCGGCCATCAATGGCAAAATCATTGCCCGCAGCGACATCAAAGCATTGCGCAAAAACGTTCTTGCCAAATGTTACGGTGGAGATATCTCACGTAAGAAAAAATTGTTAGAAAAACAAAAAGAAGGTAAAAAACGCATGAAGAATGTCGGCAGCGTTGAAGTGCCACAAGAAGCCTTCATGGCAGTTTTGTCCATGGATGATGAATAAACCGGTCGAAAGTTTATACCTACACGTCCCGTTTTGCGATCAAATTTGCGCATACTGTGATTTCTATCGCTGCAAAACCCATCCACATTTGGTGGACAAATGGCTAGAGGGCATCGAACACGATTTGCAAGATGTACGTCTCAATCGCCATTTGAAAACGATATATTTGGGTGGCGGAACACCAAGTGCTTTACGGGAAGACCAATTGGAGCGCTTGCTGCAAGCCCTTGACCCGTATAGTGCGCAATGTGTGGAATTCACAGTCGAAGTGAATCCAGAATCACTTTCTCAAGCCAAATTAAACCTTATGGCGAAACATCGCGTCAATCGCATTTCGATGGGGGTTCAAAGTTTTCAACCTCGCTTACAAGCGTTGATTGCCCGCAGTGTCGACCAAGACATTGCCGCCTGGATCGATGCCATCCACACTGCGGGAATTCCTCATATTTCGATTGACTTGATTTATGGGTTGCCTACCCAAACCATGGAAGAATGGAAGGCGGATTTGCAACAGGCGTTGATGTTGTCCATCGACCACTTATCGCTCTATGCATTGACCATCGAAGCGCATTCTGCATTTGGGCGACAAGGAATCGAGAAGATGGAAGAAGAGTTGGAAGGCGATATGTATGAATATGCCATTGCAACCTTACCTACTGGTGGCTTTGAGCACTATGAGGTGTCCTCGTTTGCTCGCAATCACGCATACTCTTTGCATAACTTGGCTTATTGGTCCTATGCTGACTTCTATGGCATTGGCCCAGGTGCTAGTGGCAAGGAGGGGGCACTGCGGTATACCCAAAGTACACGCCTTGATCACTATTTGATTGGGAAACGCGAGCGAAAAAATGAGACACTACGTAGTAGTGATCAGTTTTTCGAAGCCATCATGATGGGCTTGCGCACCAAATGGGGCGTCGAGTTCGACACCTTGGCG
>JBOGAI010000023.1:0-7295 GCA_051655665.1 Erysipelotrichaceae bacterium
TCAATGCCTGCGGCATTGAGTTGATGTTTTTCCAAGATGGCCATCGGTTTGCCCGATTCCCCAAACACGTCTTGTACGCCCATCATGATTTGACGTACTGGTTGGTTTTGAATCAAGACTTCCGCAATGGCAGAACCAAGTCCCCCCATCACTGTGTGTTCTTCCACACTGATGATGAGTTCATGGGTTTTGGCCAAGTCAATCAACAACGATTGATCGATGGGTTTAATGGTGTGCATGTTGACTAGGGTTGGATGGATGCCTTGTGCTTCTAGGGCATCACACGCCGCTTGTGCTTCTTGAACCATAAGTCCCGTCGCCACGATGGCAACACGCTGCCCTTTGCGCATCACGATGCCTTTGCCAAGCGTGAAGGTATACTCCTCATTCGTAAACACTTCTTCCACCGCCAAACGTCCCAAACGAACGTAAGCCGGTCCTTGATACGTGGCAACGGCTTCAATGGCTGCTTTGGTTTCTCTTGCGTCGCATGGTTGTACGACAAGCATGCCAGGAATCGAACGCATCAAGGCGATGTCTTCAATCGCTTGGTGGCTGGCACCGTCTTCTCCCACGCTAAGTCCGGAGTGGGTCGCACAGATTTTTACGTTTAGATGTGGGTACCCGATGGAGTTACGGATTTGTTCGAAGGCACGCCCTGCTGCAAACATGGCGAAAGTGCTAGCGAACACGGTTTTCCCGTTGGCAGCCATTCCGGCTGCGACCGCCATCATGTTGCCTTCGGCAATACCCATATTGAAATGTTGGTGAGGGGTCAGTGCTACCACATCACTGGTTTTGGTGGATTTGGTCAAATCCGCATCCAATACCAAAATATCGCTGCGCTGTTGTGCCAAAGCAGCTAATGCTTTGCCATACGCTTCTCTTGTTGCAATTTTCGCCATCTTACTTCACCTCTTTCAATTCTTCCAATGCTTGGGCACATTGTTCAACGCTTGGCGCAACCCCATGCCATCCGGCTTGGTTTTCCATATAGCTCACGCCTTTGCCTTTGATTGTTTTCGCAATGATTGCGCTTGGTTGTCCTTTGGTTGCACGAGCATTGGCTAGCGCTCCCAAAATCGCTTCAAAATCGTGGCCGTCAATGACTTGAACGTGCCATCCAAACGCTTCAAACTTTTGATCGATTGGATTAGGATTCATGACTTTGGTCGTATCCCCGTCAATTTGCAGTCCATTGAAATCGACAAACGCCACCAAATTGTCCAAACGGTAGTGGGCAGCCGCCATTGCAGCTTCCCATACTTGACCTTCTTGCAATTCCCCATCGCCTAAAAGCGCATAGGTACGGAAGTCATTGCCATCGGCTTTGTTGGAAAGGGCCATGCCCACCGCCGTGGAAATACCTTGTCCCAAAGAACCGGTTGACATATCAACCCCATCGATGTAGTTCATGTTGGGATGTCCTTGCAAGACAGAGCCGAGTTGACGAAAGGTTGGTACCAAGGCACGGTCCAACAATCCTTTCTCCATCAAGGTTGCATACACCAACGGTGACGCATGCCCTTTGGATAGGACAAATTTGTCGCGTTGAATGTCCTTTACATTTTCTTGGCTAACATTCATTTCCGCAAAATACAATGCCGTTACGATTTCCACACCGGATAACGACCCTCCTGGATGACCACTGCTCGCCGCGGTAACCATTTTTACGATATCGCGTCGAATTTGTAACGCATGTTGCTTTAATTGTTCGATTTGCACACTCATTTCCTCCATTAAACCACCCCATTATAGCAAATTCCCCCCCTAAAAGAAACGTTCCCTAGACAATTTCTTAGGGTTTCTATGCAGCGTCACAAAAAAAAGCCCATGACGGGCTTAGGATTCCAAGTAATGGTTTCCTTTGTGAAAGACTAGGGCAATCAGGCCAATGGTTGCCAAACAAACACCTAAGAAGATCACAAAGACACTTTGGGTTGGATTGAATTGACCAAAGCCCTCTGGAAAGCCTTGGGCAATGTACGCATAAATCTTATCTCCATAGAAGATTCCAATCGCAAACAAGGTTTGGTACACACCCATTGAAATCTCGCGGAATTCCTTCGCAAAAGGTTGCATGGCCAAACCAAGCAAACAGTTGTAGGTTAACCCATACCCAAAACCATTGAATGCATAGGTTACAAAAATCAAGAAGGCATTGGTGGAGAAGGATACGACACCGATAAAAAGCATCGACAAGAAAACACCCAAAATCAAGGTATTGCGTACCCCGATTTTTTTCTTGAGGTAAATCCCCATCAATACCCCTGCAACCAACTGAAACAAGGAGAACACGACATCGGTATAGGCAATGAGCGTCGAATCCATATTGATAAACTCCGAGCGCGCATAGGCGACGACGTTGGCTCCTGATGAACCAAATTTGATGAAACTGATCAAAACCCCCAAGAAACAAAGCACCAAGAAACGGCCGTCGGTAACGACCTTGATGAATTTGTCTTTGCTGAAATTGCGTTCATTGGTTTTGTTGTCTTTGGTAAAGAGCAACATCACAAAGGCCAACAACGCCAGTCCTGCGGAAATTGACCACATCCAGCCATAGTGTTTGAAGTCTTGGCTGGTAGCCAAGGATTGCAACGGCGCTACGGCAAATTCCGCCAACAGCGGTGCCACACTCAAGATGGATACAGAGACCAAGGCTTGTTCCTTGCTGAAGGTTTCGGCAAACATGACGTTGAACATCGCCAATAAGCTCGCTCCGACCCCCAAAGCCAAAGAGGAGAACAGCAACGTGTCATACGTTGGATTGTACACCACAATTCCCGAGGTCACAAAAATAAGGACCAACGCAAAGCCGATAAACAGTTTGCGTGACTTGAAGTAATCCGACAAGGCAAAAAACGGCAAACGGACGAAGATGGAAATGAGCCCGTACGCGGCGGTAATGTTGGCACCCAACACCGCACTTAGACCCAGTCCCCCAATTTCCACGGGGGAAACAGCATAGCCTTTGCGATACGCACGGATGATGTTGATGGAAGACCAAAAGACTACCAACAAGATAAAAATCATGAGTTGGTATTTGGTCAAATTGTATTTTTTATACAGGTAGTACACCAGTCCGATGACAAGCAGTACGCTGGCCATATAGACGATGTTTTTGGGATCTTGAAATAATGCAAGTATGAAATCCATAAGGAACCCTTTCTATGGTTTGAGCAAACTCAATTTAACTTGGCCTTTGACTTTGTCAATGCCGATGACGTAACACGTCACAATATCCCCAATCTTCACAACGGCACTTGGGTGGTTGACCCGTTTGATGGAAAGCTTGGAAACGTGAGCCAATCCATCGCTTTTCAGGCCAATGTCAATAAACGCACCAAAATCGGTAATGTTTCGTACCACTCCTTCTAGGGCATCTCCAAGATGCAAATCGTCGAGTTGTAAGATGTCACTACGCAAAAGAGGGGCGTCAAACTTATCCCGGTAATCGCGAATATCCAAAGCAAAGGCTGCCTTAAGGTCGGCGAACACATACCCATCGATGCCATACTCGTTGTGCAACGTTTCAAAGTCGAGGGTTTCGATTTGTTCTTTGTTGCCTAACGTCAGCTTGTATTTCTTTAGGATGTCTTTGGCTAATTTGTAATTTTCTGGATGAAGGGGGGTGCGATCAAAGATTTCTTCGCCCTCTTCAATGCGCAAGAATCCTGCAGCCTGTTCGAAGGCTTTGGGTCCGAGCTTTTTGACTTTCTTGAGTTCCATTCGCGTCGCAATGCCACCGTGTTCACTGCGATAGTCCACAATCGACTTTGCCAGGCTCGCACTGATTCCTGAGACATGGGAAAGCAGCTGTTCACTCGCGGTATTGACGTTAACCCCAACGCGGTTTACGCACTTGTCGACCACAAAATCCAGACGTTCTTTCAGACGGTTTTGCGCCAAGTCGTGTTGGTATTGTCCAACCCCAATGGCTTGAGGGTCAATCTTGATGAGTTCGGAAAGCGGGTCTTGGATGCGGCGGGCAATGGAAATGGCCGAACGCTCCTCGACTTGCAAGTCTGGGAACTCACTTTTGGCCAGTTTGCTGGCCGAATACACCGAAGCCCCGGCTTCGGATACGATGGTATAGGAAACATCAAGTTTATATTTTTGAATCGTTTCGGCGACAAAGCGTTCTGATTCGCGACTCGCAGTACCATTGCCGATGGCAATGATTTGAATATGATAGCGCTCGATCAACTGTTTGAGGCGCATTTGGGCCTGCTCTACTTTGTTGATGGGGGCATGTGGATAGATGACGGCAATTTCTTCCACATTGCCAAGTGCATTGACTACTGCAAGTTTACAGCCGGTACGAAATGCAGGGTCAAAGCCCAAGATCGTTTTTTGTTTGAGCGGGGCTTGGACCAAAATTTGTTCCAAGTTGGTCGCAAATAAGGCAATGGATTGTTCATGCGCTTTTTCAGTGAGTTCAGAGCGCATCATCCGTTCGATGGAAGGGACCAGCAAGCGTTTGAATCCATCCTCGATGGCTTGTTTCATGTAGGTGAAGTTTGGTTCTTGTACCTTGCGTGCATACTTGCGAAGCAAGCCATTCAAGGCATACTCTTCATCAAAACGTACATTGACATTCAAGATGCCTTGTTTCTCACCACGATCCAGCGCCAAAATACGATGGGCAGCCAAGGTGGACAAGCGTTCGCTGTACTCATAATACATTTGGAACACCAAACCTTCGTCTTCGGCATTGTTTTTCTTGCTGCTTTCCACGCGCCCGTATTTGCTCATCGATTCTTTGATGCGTTGACGATTGTGTGGATCATCGCTGACACGTTCCGCCAAGATGTCACACGCCCCTTGCAATGCGTCTTCTTGCGTTGCGACTTGCTCATTCAAGTAGTGGAAGGCCTCGATTTTTTGATTTTTATAAATGGCATCGGCCAACGGCTCCAAGCCTTTGGCAATGGCCATGCTGGCACGCGTTTTGCGTTTTTGGGCATAGGGACGATACAAGTCTTCCACTTCGCTCAGTTTGTTCGCCGCTTCTACGGCTTGTTGGATTTCAGGGGTCAATTTCCCCTGGGTTTCAATCAGACGCAAGACGTCTTCTTTGCGCTTGGCAAGCTGAACACCGTATTCATAGTGTTCTTGAATGATGCGGATTTGTTCCTCGTCCAAGTTGCCTGTCATTTCCTTTCGATAGCGGGCAATAAAGGGAACGGTGTTTCCCTCCGCTAGCATTTCTAAGGTTTTTTCTATTTGTTGCGCACGAACGTTGAGTTGTTGTGCGATGGTTTCAATTAACGTCATACATCCTCCTATAGGGGAAACAAAATCCCTACGACCATACAGATCAGCAAATAAACAATCGGGTGGAGCGGTTTCCAATTGGCAAACCACAACATCACGCCAAAAAGCAATAGCGACGGTACTTTAAAAAAAGCGAAGGTGCCCAAGGCATCCACTTCAAAAAGGGTCAATCCCAGTAAGGTCAACAGGACACTGGCAATCATCGCGGCCGTGGTCGGTCGCAGATAGGTAAACAAGGTCGCCATAAACACGGAATCCTTGCGCTTTTGAACGACTTTGGCAATGGCAATGATAATAAAGAAGCTTGGTACGACAAGGGAAATGCTGGCGACAATCCCTCCTAGAATTCCACTTGCCTGAAAGCCTGCAAAGGTGGCCATATTGATGCCGATGGGACCTGGCGTACTTTCCGAGACGGCAATCATGTTGGTGAGCATGGTTTGATCAAACCAAGGGTAACGATTCGCCAGTTCCATTAAAAATGGAATGGTGGCCAACCCTCCGCCTATCGAAAACAGTCCGATTTTGAAAAACTCAAAAAATAAGATCCACAAGGTACTCATCGTCTTGTCCCCCATACATAATCCACGCTTGCCCAAAGGACGACAATCACCATCACCCACACCGGGGAAAACATAAACACGCTAAGGGCAATCAATACGATGCCAAAAAGTGTGTAGTGGAAGGGTTTTTTCAAATTGTTTTTCACAAGCGAATACACCGATTGGGTCAAAATGACGACCACACCGACTTGAATCCCCGCAAAGGCGCGCTGCATCAAGGACGCAGTGGCAAAGCGTTCCAATACCGTAGCAAGCATCAAGATGACCACGATGGAAGGGGTAATCAAGCCCAATGTTGCAAACAAGGCCCCCAACACGCCTTTTTGCTTGTAGCCAATAAAGGTGGCGGTATTGACGGAAATGATGCCTGGGGTCAATTGCCCGATGGCAAAGATGTCCAGGAGTTCCTCTTTGGTTGTCCAGTTGTGCTTGTCGACGATTTCGCGTTCCAGCAGTGGCAACATGGCATAGCCTCCTCCGAAGGTAAACATCCCTATTTTCGCAAACGTGGCATACAGCGTGACCAGCGGCTTCATCGTATGAGATACCCCGTTTCGCCGGGATTGACTTTCCAAATCACTTTGGTCACTCTTGGGTGTTTGAACTCTTTGCGAACCAAATCGTGCAAGACTTTACCTCCATGATGACCATGGACGACCGTAATTTCACGTTCTCCTTTTTTCGCAATTTTATCCAAATAGCGCTTTAGGAAGATTTTGGCTTCCACGTAATCCATCCCATGCAAATCTACAATTTCCATACAATCCCTCCTAATCATCCCTATTTTACTCGATAATTTAAGTTTTGGGTATTCTTATTGTAACTTTTCGATAAAAACAGGTATGATATCAAAAAGGGGGTTCCACCATGTACAAAACATTCATCATGATTAAACCGGATAGTGCCAATAATCCGGTTACGGTAGCGCAAATATTCAACGTGTTTCGCGACCATCGATTGAAGGTCAAACACATCAAAGAAGTCATTGTGGATCGCGATTTGATTTTGGCCCACTATGACGAAGTCATCGAACATCAGGCAGAAAAAGATGCGTTTGCCTCGCGGGTGCTGCGCGAGTTTGAAGGCCAAAAAGTCATCATTGCCATGGTTTATGGCAAAGGCGATGTCATCGCACGCGTGCGCAAACTCGTCGGGGTGACCCAACCACTTTTTGCTGATCCACGTTCCATTCGCGGACGCTTTGGTCGCAAAGACTCCTACGCACAAGCCAATGCTGAAGATCGCGTGGTACGCAACGTGATCCATGCCTCGGATTCTAGTGAAAGTGTTCGCAGAGAAAGTGCGCTGTGGTATCTTCACTTATTGGATTGATCCACAAACGACTTGTTTTTCAAGTCGTTTTTTGTTTGCATAAAAAAAACCTACAAAGCAACAACTGCTACTTCCTAGGTTTTGGGTTTCATTATTCCACAAAGGTATCATTCAATACTT
>JBOGAI010000024.1:0-1544 GCA_051655665.1 Erysipelotrichaceae bacterium
AAACTCCATTCCTGCGTTTGTCTTATGTGGATGCGATGAATCGTTTTGGTTCGGATAAACCAGACGTTCGCTATGGCATGGAGTTGCAAGACTTGCGCGACGTATTCAAAAACTCCGAATTCAAAGTTTTTGCAGATACCATTGCCCACAATGGGTCCATCAAAGCCATTGTCGTACAAGATCGCGCTTCTATGACGCGCAAAGAAGTCGATAAAACAACCGAATTTGCGAAAAAGTACGGTGCCAAAGGATTGGTTACGTTGAAATTTGTCGAGGGCAAATGGGAAGGCAGTGTTTTGAAATTCTTTACCGAAGAAGAACAAGTTGCTTTGCAACAAGCCCTACAACCGAAAGACAACGACATTGTATTCATCGTCTCTGACCACTGGCACATCACCTGTGAAGTGCTAGGAGCACTACGCGCACATTTTGCGAAAGAAATGAATTTGTATCGTTGGGACGATTTCCAATACCTATGGGTTGTGGATTTCCCACTTTTGGAATATGGAGAAGAAGAACAACGCTACTTTGCCAAACATCACCCGTTTACGCGTCCACAAGAGCGTGACTTGCACTTGTTGGAAAGTGATCCGGGACAGGTGCGCGCTTGTGCCTATGACTTGGTGCTCAACGGCTTTGAGTTGGGTGGCGGATCATTGCGTATTTACGATTCAAAAATGCAAGCCAGAATGTTCCAAATTTTAGGCTTCAGCGACGAGCAAATCCAAGAGCGCTTTGGCTTCTTCATCGACGCCTTCCGTTATGGAACGCCACCGCATGGAGGTATTGCATTTGGACTTGACCGGATTGCGATGTTGTTGACCAACTCCGAGTCATTGCGTGATGTCATCGCATTCCCAAAAAATGCAAGTGCACGTTGCCCAATGACCAATGCGCCATCACCAGTGGATGAAAGTCAATTGGAAGAGTTGCACATCGCGCTTGATCTAAAAAAATAGATGTCAATACTGTAAATCAAATATTATTTTGATATAATAAAGATGTTCAAGGGACTATATTTTTCCTACATATTGAGATACGGGAATTCGGACGTTGCGAACCGGTGTGAAAACTTGCATTTGATGTAAGAATCCTAATGGCCAGCACAGAATACCCACCTGTTGTTAGCAGGAAAGATCTCTCCCTTGAATTACAAAAAGCTCAAGTAGTCGCTACTTGAGCTTTTTTTCCATACGGACTCAAACAAAAAGGGAATCACTTACATTGCCGCAACAACGCGCTGGCAGGGGGAAAGACAAATGGACATTGAAGCACTCAAAGGCATCGAAGACAATTGGGAGCAAATCAGCAAAACATACGAATGGTACAATGAAGACACGCGTTTGACCCATTGCCAAGCGGCAAGGGTGGAATTTTTGACCACCATCAAATACATTCAACAAGCATTGCCACCCAAGGGCAGTCTTTTGGATATTGGGGCAGGGACGGGAATTTACAGTTTACATTTTGCCCAGTTAGGTCATCGTGTAGAGTCGCTAGAGCTAAGTGAGCGTAATCTTCGTCTTTTCGAAACGAAAATTCAG
>JBOGAI010000025.1:0-4919 GCA_051655665.1 Erysipelotrichaceae bacterium
CATGGTGATTTTACGGAAGGCTTGCCCTTTGGAAGCACCGTCAATTTTTGCTGCTTCGTACAAGTCTTTTGGCAATGTCGTCAAAACGCCTGTAATGAGCATCATGAAGTAGGGTGCCCCCAACCACAAGTTCACGGCCAATACGACAAATTTAGCCAAGTTCCCATTGTATGGTTGGCTCAACCAATAGATTTGAGCGTCGGGACGTCCTTGCAACCCAACGTTGAACAAAAACTCTGAAACTGGCTTCATCATGTTGGTCATATTCAACAATTGGTTGATCAAGCCGTCGATGGCAAACGCATTTTTAAACACCATAAGCGAGATCATTGCCGGAATCGCCCAAGGAACGATCAAAATCGTACGCCAGATTTTTTTATATTTGACTTGATCGCTTTCGATGACCATCGCTTGCAAAAATCCAACCACGTAACACGTTACCGAAGCAAAGATGGCATACAAGAACGTCCAGGCCAATACTTGCACGAAAATGGAAATCCAAGCAGGATCCGATGCGATTTTCGTAAAGTTGGTAAATCCTACCCACTCGATCAAATCCATTGGAATTTTGATGCGATAGGTGTAGTTGGTAAACGCTAGCAAGAATGAGAACAAAAACGGAATGACCGTAAAAAACAAGATCATCGTAATGCTTGGAATCAAAATCAAAAATGGAAAGGCCTCTTCCCATAGGCGAAGCATGTATTCTTTTCCGCTTTCGATTTGACCCGTTTGTTTGATGAGTTTGGCACTTTGATACGCATCGACAATGTTGGTTACGTAGAACGCAAAGAAGATGGAAATCAAGACCAGTGCAATCAACCCTTCCCCTAATAATGTTACCGAGTTGTCAGCACTTAAGAATGGCAATACTTTATTGAAAGTCTCCACCACACCCCCACGGTACATTGCTTGAAGTGGCACTGCCCCAAGGGTAATCAGACCCCAAATTCCTTTTGTAAAAAACCCTCCGTAGTCACGGATGAAGTAAATCGGGAAATCCCCCGACGCTGGATATTTCGCTAATTCCCCAAAAGCATATTGGTAAGACCCACTCGCCAACTCGATCAAGATGACCAGCAAGAAGACACCGAAATAAATCGCTGCTTTTGATTTTTGTTTGTTTCGCAACTGACCACTACCCATGAGTAGTGCGGAGCATACCGCTGACTTTACAGCATTAGGATTGGCTTTGAGATCCGCAATCCCGTTTTTAAAGCGTTGTGTTAGTTTCATATACATTTTCCCCATACTATCTCCTCCATCTATATTATAACTTTATAACCCCCTAGGTGCAAGCGTTTTCAACACATTTATAACATCAATTTCCCACTATTATGGGAACAAAGCCGATACATTATGCGTAATTCAAAGGTATTTTTATTCATTTTTGCCGATTTTGTCCATTTTTGTTTGACTTTATGCAAAAAAAAACTGAAAATGAAGAAAAAGGAGTTGAATTATATGAATTTATCAGCATTTTTGCATCTTCCCTACGATAACTATGCGTATTTGACCGCAAAAAACGAAGTGGAAATCCGTTTGCGCACCGGTATCGAGGTGGATGGGGTAGTTTTGCATTACAACGATCCGTATGCGTGGAACGAAGCCGGCTGGATTGCCCAGTCCAAATCCATGAGTCTGTGGGGTGAGGGGGAACAACACCGCTATTTTGCCACCCGCATCCAAATTCCCACCCACCGCGTAAAGTATTACTTTGAAATCAAAAGCGGCGAAGAATCCATTTATTTTGGGGAACAAGGGTGCGCCAAAACCCTACCGGATGATCCGTTCTTTTCGTTTTTTATTCCGTATTTTCACGATTCCATGCGTCCCAAAACGCTCGAGTGGGTCAGCCAGGCACAGTGGTATCAAATCTTTCCCGATCGCTTCTGCAAAGGGGACAATCCCCTTGCAACCCAAGCGTTTACGCCATGGGATACCCCCGTCGTGGACAATCACCAATTTTATGGTGGCAACCTCAACGGCATCACCAAGCAGTTGCCATACTTGCAAAAACTTGGCATCAACGCGCTTTATCTGACCCCGATTTTTAAAGCCAATACCGCACACAAATACGACACGCAAGACTATGCCATGATCGACCCCGATTTTGGTAGTACCGCGGATTTGGTGGTGCTGGTAGAACAGGCGCACAACTATGGCATTCGCGTCATTTTGGATGCTGTCTTCAACCACAGCGGAGCGCAATTTGCCCCATGGCAAGACGTGTTGACCCACAAGGAGCACTCTCGCTATTTCGATTGGTTTCATGTCGTTAGCGACCAGGACACCTTGACCTTTGAAACCTTTGCCGATGTACCCTACATGCCAAAGCTCAATACATCCAATCCAGACGTTGCGCGCTATTTGATTGACACAGCAGTGCACTGGACCAAAGTCGCCAACCTGGATGGTTGGCGCTTGGATGTCGCCAATGAAGTGGACCCCCAGTTTTGGAGAGCGTTTCGCACCGCCATATTGGAAGTAAATCCAGACGCATATATTCTTGGCGAAATTTGGCACGATGCCAAACCGTGGCTGCGTGGCGACATGTTTGATGGGACCATGAATTATCCCTTGGGCTTGCTCATTCATCGATTGTTGGTAAACAAAGATCATCGCTACTTCATCAAACGGTTGGCGGATTTAAACTTTGCCTATCCTCAAACGCTACTTGCCATGCAATTTAACTTGCTCGACTCCCACGACACCCCTCGCCTGTATACCACCTTGCAATCCATTGCGTTGGTCAAAGTGGCTTACGTCTTGCTTTTCAGTATGTATGGTTCTCCTTGCATCTTCTATGGCAGCGAAATGTTGATGGAAGGCGCACAAGACCCTGATTGCCGCCGCGTCATGCGCTTTGAGGGACTCAACGAACAAGAACAAGCTTTCCATGCCTGGATGAGTCAACTCCAACAGTTGCGCAGCACGCAACCGGCCTTTGGAAACGAGGGAATCTTACACTTGCATCCTCACCCTACCCTATTGCACTACAGCAAGCACCACCCTACCCAAACCTTGCATTTTGTATACAACTTGCAACCAAGTGCGCAACCAATCGAACTTGAAGGACACTGTTTGTTCACTCAAACACCAGTCGGACCGACCTTGATGCTGGAAACAAACCAATTTATGGTAGTGGAAACCAAAGTCGGGTCATAATCGCATTTGTTTTTTCAACGATTCACGCTATAGTAAAGATAGATTGGAGGAAGTATCCATGAACTTAGAAGATCGTTATATCCAAGCCGTCTGCAAGCGCTTGCCCCAACACAAACGTGACCAAGTTGCTGCAGACCTCAAAGCCAAAATTGCGGCATCAGATTTCCCTACGATGGAGGAAAAACTCAACGCCTTGGGCGATCCAAGTCGGATTGCAGATGCGTATCGCGGCTATGAGCGCTCCCTCATTGGTCCACGTTACTATGAAACCTACCTGTTGGTTCTCAAAATTGTCGCCATTGTGTTGGCTTGTACCATGGGGGCAGGCTTGCTGTTTTTCACGTTGCTTGACCCTGTCGATTTTTTTGAAAACCTATGGACTTCTTACTTGCCAGGGGCTTTCAATGCATTCTTGCAAGCCTTCGCATGGGTCACCCTTGTATTTATCTTTTTGGAAGCCGCAAACCGCAATACAAAGGAGGCAACTTGGAACCTTAGCGACTTGAGCCAAGAACCCCCTCGCCCACGAAAAAACACCATTCCGATCGCCGATGGGATTTTCTCCTTGATTTTTGCGTTTTTGATTTACGGCATCCTATTCACCAACAGCGATTGGATCGCCATTTACTCCAACACCAATGGCATATGGAATACATTCCCGTTGCTAAGTGCCACCTTCATCAACGAAAACATGTCATTGTTTTTGACAGCCTTTTTCCTGGCCTTCTCCATTGGGCTGATTAAGTTACTCTTTCGCCGCTGGAACGTGTGGTTGGCCACGCTTTATGGCGTACTGACCATCGCCGGATTTACCTTATGGATGTCCATCTTGACAAACGAAGCGTTCTACAATCCAACGTCTGTTTCCAAAGTCAAAGAAGCCTTTGAACCCTTACCGTTTTCAATGCTGGGTTCTTTGCGCATCGTCTTTGTCTTGTTGCTGGTGTTGACCCTCATTGACATTGCCTCCACCTTCTACAAAGCCTTCCAAAAATAACACAACGCTTACGCGTTGTGTTTTCTTTCCTTGACATAGAGAATACGATCAAATGAACCTCGTTATTTGGACGCCCAATCAAGGAGGTTCCTTTTTTTATGTCAAAACCGACAAGAGAAGAGTACATCGAGATCTTTTTAACCGAAAACTAAGGTTGACACGTTCATCCCTGGCAATGGAATCCTGGATACTTCACTGTCAAATGAAAAAAAGGGATCAACTCCTGTCAAATACAGGAATCAATCCTTACGCACTGCCGTAAACCAGGTTCACTTCAATGCCATTCTTTTATCATTTAGGCCAAAACCACAACAAAGGCTTCGTACGGCTGTAACTGGGTACTTGGCGCATGAGCATAGTTGGAACAAAGTACTTCGCTGTAGACAGGAAGCGCGCTCAAACGGGTTGGCGTTGCTCTGAAGTTGCACACCACAAGGACGCAAGCGTCTTCGCTTTTACGCACATACGCGTAAACATCTTGGTGCTCTGGCTCATACAAGTCATAGCTTCCATACACAAACACGTCTTTGAATTGCTTGCGCAAGGCGATGACTTTTTGGTAGGTATGCCAAATCGAATCGAGATCCTCGCGTTGGGCTTGCACATTGATGGTTGCATAATTGCGGTTCACCTTCATGCTGGCTTGCCCACTGGTAAAGCCGGCCTCATGTGTTGCATCCCATTGCATTGGGGTGCGCGCATTGTCACGGGAAGTGCGTCGGAAGTGCGTCAGCATTTTCGATTCTGGCACGCT